>NZ_LSIX01000491.1:0-5402 GCF_001556475.1 Methylobacterium sp. CCH5-D2
CCCGCCTGCACGCCGCCGCCCGGCGTCTCCTCGACGATCGTGTTCCAACCGTTGCAGGCCTCACACCGCCCGCGCCAACGGTTGTAGACCGCCCCGCAGGACTGGCAGACGAAGGTCTGGTGGATCTTGGCCATGGATCTCGCGAGTGCCGGACGGTCGAACCAGCCTCACTCTACATAGGTGCGAACATACCGGGAACCCAGGCCGGTCAGGATCTCGTAGCCGATCGTGCCGGCCGCGCGCCCGACAATGTCCACGTCGAGCGCGTCGCCGATCAATACGGCGGTCGCGCCGCGCCGGGCGTCAGGCGCCTCGGTGACATCGAGGATGATCAGGTCCATCGAGATCAGGCCGAGGATCGGGCACGCGACCCCGCCGACGAGCGCGTGTCCGCGCCCGCTCGCCGCGCGCGGGTAGCCGTCGGCGTAGCCGAGCGACAGCGTGGCGAGCCGGCGCGGGCCGGGGGCGATCCAGCGGTGGTTGTAGCCGGCGCCCGCACCCGCCTCGACGGCGCGCACCTGCACGATCTCGGCCTCCAGCCGCACCACCGGCCGCATCGGGTTCGGGTGCCCGGGCGTGGGGTTGCCGCCGAACAGGGCGTAGCCCGGCCGCAGCAGGTCGTGGTGCGTGGCGCTTCCGAGGAAGATGCCCGAGGAGTTTGCGAGCGAGGCCGGGATCTCCGGGAAGGCGGCGCGCGCGGCCGAGAAGTCCCGGATCTGCCGGGCGTTGACCGGATCCTCAGGCTGCTCGGCGCTGACGAGATGGCTCATCACGAGGTCGATGCCGGCGGCGCGGATGCGGGGATCTGCGCGCAGCGCCAGCGCCTCCGGCACCGAGAGGCCGAGCCGGTTCATGCCGGTGTCGACGTGGAGCGCGGCCCCGTGCGCGCCCTGGCTCGCCCCGGCCCAGGCGTCGAGCTCGTCGTGCGAGCCGAGGACGGGCCGCAGGCCGTCGCGCAGGAAGGCGTCGGCACCGCCCGGCGGCAGCCCGTTCAGCACGTAGATCGTGGCCTCAGGGACTGCCCGCCGCGCCGCCGCCCCCTCGCCGAGATGCGCCACGAAGAAGGTGCGGCAGCCCACCCGCCACAGGGCGGGGGCCACCGCCGCGAGCCCGCAACCGTAGGCATCGGCCTTGATCACGGCGGCGCAGGGCGTGCCGGGCCCTTGAGCGCCGAGGCGGCGCCAGTTCTCGGCGATGGCCGCGAGATCGACGGTGAGGCGGGCGCCGTGTCCGACGGGTCCGGTGGGGGGAATCGTTCGTTCCTCCGAGCAAGCGCCGGTCTTCAGCGCATTTCCGCCCTCCTATACGCCGTCGCGGCAATGCCGATCCATGCGAGCGGCATCTACCGGCTACGACCCTCGAGCAGGTGGATCACATCGGCTCGGGCAGGCGGTCGCTCTGGGCGAGGTTCGAGAAGCGGGTGATGTTGGCGTCGAACTGCAGCTCGACCGTGCCGGTGGGGCCGTGGCGCTGCTTGCCGATGATCACCTCGGCCTTGCCGTGGACGCGCTGCATCTCGGCCTCCCAGGCGAAGAACTCCTCGGTGCCCTCGCGCGGCTTCTTGTTGCCGACGTAGTACTCCTCGCGGAACACGAACATCACCACGTCGGCGTCCTGCTCGATCGAGCCCGATTCGCGCAGGTCCGAGAGCTGCGGGCGCTTGTCGTCGCGGTTCTCCACCTGACGGGAGAGCTGCGAGAGCGCGATGATCGGCACCGAGAGTTCCTTGGCCAGCGCCTTCATGCCGGTGGTGATCTCGGTCATCTCCTGCACGCGGTTGTCGCCCTTCTTGGACGAGCCGGAGAGGAGCTGGAGGTAATCCACGATCAGCAGGTCGAGGCCCTTCTGGCGCTTCAGGCGCCGGGCGCGGGCGGCGAGCTGGGCGATCGAGATGCCGCCGGTCTGGTCGATGTAGAACGGGATCGTCTGCATCTCCCGGGCGGCGTCGGTGATCTTGTAGAAGTCCTCCGGCCGGATGTCGCCGCGGCGGATCTTGTAGGAGGGCACGCCCGACTGCTCGGCGATGATGCGGGTGGCCAATTGCTCGGCCGACATTTCCAGCGAGAAGAACCCGACGATGCCGCCGTTGACGGTCTTGGTGACGCCGTCCTGCCCCTTCTCGCCCTGGTAGGCCTTGGCGATGTTGAAGGCGATGTTGGTGACCAGCGAGGTCTTGCCCATGGCCGGGCGCCCCGCGAGGATGATCAGGTCGGAGGGCTGCAGGCCGCCCATCTTGGAATCGAGGTCGCTGAGGCCCGTGGCGATGCCCGACAGCTTGCCCTCGCGCTGGTAGGCCTTGGCCGCCATGTCGATGGCGGTGGTGAGCGCGTCGGAGAATTTCTGGAACCCGCCGTCGTAGCGGCCGGCCTCGGCCAGTTCGTAGAGCCGGCGCTCGGTCAGCTCGATCTGCTCGCGGGGCGCCTGCTCGACGGGGGCCTCGTAGGCGCCGTTGACCAGATCCTCGCCGATGTTGATCAGCCGGCGGCGGATGGCGAGGTCGTAGATGGTGCGGCCGTACTCGCCTGCGTTGATGACGGTGGTGGCATCCGCCGCCAGCCGGGCGAGGTACTGCATCACCGTCTGGCCGCCGAAATCGGCGTCGCCCAGATACGTCTTCATGGTGATGGGCGTGGCGAGCTTGCCCGCCTTGATCAGCGAGACGGCGACCGTGAAGATCTGCTGGTGCGCCTCCTCCATGAAGTGCTCGGAGAGCAGGAAGTCCGAGACGCGGTAGTAGGCGTCGTTGTTGACCAGCATCGCGCCGAGCAGCGCCTGCTCCGCGTCGATGTTGTGGGGCTGGACCCGGTACTCGGTCGGGACCGCCTCGAGCCGGGCCGTCAGGGCGTTGGGCAGGGCCATCGGCTAGCTCCTCAGGCGCGTCCCCCGTGGGCCGCGCGACTTCACCTTGCACGGACCATGCACCGGTATGGTTGACCGATGCTTGCCGCGCCGCCCGCGCGCCGGGGGTGCGACACGAAGAACGCCCGCCGCTCGGGAGAGCGGCGGGCGTCCATGTTTGGAACAAATTAGGAACCGGTCAACCCTCGGGGACGATCATCCCCGCTGTCCACCGGTCGCGAAGGGATCAGCCGCGGTCGTCGGCGCCCTCGCCGGCCTCGGCCAGCGCCGCGCCGACCTCGAGGCCGAGGTCGTCGAGGTTGAACGCCTCGCGCTCGGTGACCGACTCACCGCGGGCCTGACGCTCGGCCTCCTCGGGGCTGCGGGCGATGTTGACGGTGACCTTCACCTCGACCTCGGGGTGCAGGACCACCGGCACGGTGTGCAGGCCCAGCGTCTTGATCGGCTGGTTGAGCACGAACTGGCCGCGCTCGACCGTGAAGCCCTCCTTCGAGACGACCTCGGCGAGGTCGCGGGTGGAGACCGAGCCGTAGAGCACGCCGGTCTCGCCCGACTGGCGGATCAGGATGAAGCTCTGGCCGTCGAGCTTCTCGGCCACGGCCTCGGCGTCCTTCTTGCGGTCGAGGTTGCGCGCCTCGAGCTGGGCGCGCTGGTCCTCGAAGCGCTTCTTGTTGGCCTCGGTGGCGCGGAGCGCCTTGCCGCGGGCGAGGAGGAAGTTGCGGGCGAAGCCCGGGCGGACGTTCACGGTCTCGCCCATCTGGCCGAGCTTGGCCACGCGCTCGAGGAGGATGACTTCCATGGTTCTGATCCTTTCAGAGGGGTGTGTGTACGGGTCTCAGGTCGCCGGGCCGCCCCGGGGGCGGCGGCGGTCGAGGGCGGTATCGGCGAGGCCGAACAGGGTCAGCGCGACGAGGGCGATGCCCTGCGTCACGAACAGGATGAGGTAGAGGCCGAAGAGCAGCGCTCCGCGCCCGGGCCGCCCGCGGCTGCGGTCGTGAAAGGCGGCGAGCCCCTGCAGCGCGAAGACCGCGCAGAGCGCGCCGACGAGTGCCGTGCCGAACACGCCGAGATAGCCCGGCGCCAGGGTGAGCACGACGGCGAGCGCCAGCAGGCCGAGCACGCCCCGCGGCATCGCGGTCGAGGGGATGTCCGGCCAGGGCCGCAGCAGGCGGCCCGAGAGGCGCACGATGCGGGCCGAGGCCCAGAGATAGAAGACGAGGAGCAGCGCGAGGCCGGTGGCGGCGATGCCGGGCAGGAGGCGGCCCATCGCGTCGGCGAGTTCCGCGTGCAGCTCGGCCTGGGCCTTGGCCTTCGGGTCGGCGGGCTCGGCAGGGGGCGCGGTCGGCGTCTCGGCGCTCCGCTCGGCGTCCTCGCTCGTCTCCGTGCGCGGCGCCGGCGCGGTGCCGTCGCGCATCTGCACGCGGATCAGGTTGCCGGCGAGCTGGCGCATCTGCGTCTCGTAGGCCTCGTAGCTCGACGAGGACAGGAGCGCGATCGCCACGACTGCGGCACCCGCGGTACTGCCGACCCAGCCGAGCAGACGCCCGGTCGGGTACCACTCCGTCGTGCCGTCGGGGTTCTGGCGGCCGAGCAGCGTGAGATAGGCGAGCCACCACGCGGGCAGCGCCAGATAGGCCGCGAAGCCGAGGCCGAGCGAGGGCGAGACCGCGAGCGCCAGCGCGAGGCTGCCGGTGACGGCGGCGGCGAGCGCGGCGCGGTGGCTCCAGCCGAGGCCGACGATCAGGATGGGCAGCGGCGAGACGAGGTTCAGCACGAACGCGAGCAGCGTTCCTTTCAGGAGAACGCCGAACAGGAGGGCCGAGACGAGGCCCGCGCCGATGCCGATGCCGAGATACTGGGTCATGGGTTCCGCTGTCCCGCCGGTCTCATGCGACCGGGGTTAGAGGCATTGTGGGCCCCAACGATGACGGCGGCCGGGAAAAGCCGTCGTCTTCTGATGATACGGGGGCCGGCCCGTGGAACCGGACCGGCCTGGTCAGAAAAGACCTACTTGATGACGTAGGGCAGCAGGCCGAGGAAGCGGGAGCGCTTGATGGCCTGGGCCAGTTCGCGCTGCTTCTTGGCGGAGACCGCGGTGATGCGGCTCGGCACGATCTTGCCGCGCTCCGAGACGTAGCGCGACAGGAGCTTCACGTCCTTGTAGTCGATCTTCGGAGCGTTCGCGCCGGAGAAGGGGCAGGTCTTGCGACGACGGAAGAAAGGACGACGGCCACCGCCGCCACCAGCACCGAAGGCCATGACTTAGTTCTCCCCGCCGAAGTTGCGCTCGGGACGCTCGCCCCGCTCGGGACGGTCCCCACCGCGGTCGCCACGATCCCCACGGTCGCCGCCGAAGCCGCCACCGCCGCCGAAGCCCTCGTCGTCGCGGCGACGGCCGCGCTCGCGGTCGCGACGGTCGTCGCGGTCGCGCTTCTGCATCATCGCGGAGGGCTCTTGCTCCAGCTCCTCGACGCGGATCGTCATGAAGCGCAGGATGTCTTCCGAGATCTGCATCTGACGCTCCATCTCGGCGATCGCGGCCG
>NZ_LSIX01000492.1:0-2634 GCF_001556475.1 Methylobacterium sp. CCH5-D2
CTACCCCATGGTCGCTCCCGCCTACGCCGCCCAGCGCTCGGCGCTGGCCAAGCAGATCGGCCTCGGACGCCCCGGCGCCCTCGCCGAGCGCGAGGCGGGCGGGCGCCGGAAGGCCGCCTGATCCCCACCCGATCCCCGGCCTCGTCCCGGACCTCGCACGGGCGGCTCCGGCCGCCCGCCTGCCCATCGGGTTCGCAACGCCTCTCGCCGGCGGGGCGCCGCACGCTAGGTGTGCATCCATGCCCCGCTGGTTGTTCGTCATCTTCGCCGCCGCCCTCTTCCTGAGCGTCGCCGGCATCGTTCTCACCTTCCTGCGCACCGGGCCGACCGACCATCAGCCGGCCTCCGCGGCGCCGCGCAGCGCCGCGCCGTAACGCCTCTCCCGGGTTCCCTGCCGGGCCCTCCCGACAGGCCGGCGCCGGATCGGCGATGCCCCGGCCGGATCCTTGATCCAGTTTGTTGTCCATGCCCCCCGCGGTGGCAGCCTTCGCCCGCTCACGCCCCCGGGGACCTTCCATGACCGACGCCCGCCCACCGCTCGCCGGCCTGCACGTCCTGCTGGTCGAGGACGACTACGTGGTCGCGATGGAGCTGGAGCGGTGGCTGCGCGCGGCCGGCGCGCGCGTGATCGGGCCCGCGGCCCGGGTCGAGCAGGCGCTCGGGCTGATCGGCCCGCGCGTGCCCGATGCCGCCGTCCTCGACATCAATCTCGATGTCGGCCTCGGCGGCACGGTCTATCCCCTCGCCGACCGGCTCGACGCGCTCGGCGTACCCTACCTGTTCGTCACGGGGGACGTGCGCGTCGCGCGCCTGCCCGGCTACGGCGCCAAGCCGCGCATCGAGAAGCCGGTCCAGGAGGCCGAACTCGTCGCGGGACTGAGGCGCCTGCTTGCGGCCGCGACGGTTCCGTGAGGGTCCCTTAGCGCGCCGTTGACCGTGCCGGCGAAAATCCCCGCCGGCCCAGGGGGCGCTTAAGGCCTCGCCCACGGGCAGGGCGCAGAGTGCCGGGCAGGTCCCCGGCGGACGTGCGGCCCCGCATCCGGCCGCACGGACCGCCGGCCTCGCCGCCAGGAGAGCGCCGTGTCCCCGACCTCGCCCGATGCCGGCGCGCCGCGCCGGATCCTGCACGTCTTCCGCGCACCCGTCGGCGGCCTGTTCCGGCACGTTGTCGATCTGACGCGCCTCCAGGCGGGGGCCGGCCACGCGGTCGGCCTGATCTGCGACGCGGGCACGGGCGGCGCCCGCGCCGAGCGGACGCTGGCCGAGCTCGCGCCCCAGCTCGCGCTCGGCGTGCTGCGCGTGCCGATGCGGCGCAATCCCGATCCGGGCGACCTCGCCGCCCTGCGGGCGGTGGCGCGCCGGGCCGAGACGGTCGGCGCCGAGGTGCTGCACGGCCACGGGGCCAAGGGAGGCGTCTACGCCCGCCTCGCGCCCGTGCGCGGCGCGGCCGGTGCGCCGGGCGGCGGGCCGATCCGCGCCTATACCCCGCACGGCGGCAGCTACAACTACCGGCCCGGCAGCCTGCTGCACCGGCTCTACATGGGCGTGGAGGCGCTGCTCGCCCGCCGCACCGACGTCTTCCTGTTCGAGAGCGCCTACGTGGCCGGGCGCCACCGGGCCTATGTGGGCGCGGGCCGCACGGTGACCCGCGTCGTCCACAACGGCATCGACGAGGCGGAGTTCGTGCCGGTGGTCCGGGCGGACGACCCGTTCGACCTCGTCTACGTGGGCGAGCTGCGCGAGGCCAAGGGCCTGCCGGTGCTGCTCGACGCGCTGGCGGCCCTGCACGGGGCCGGCCGCCCGCTCAGCCTACTGATGGTGGGCTCCGGCCCGGACGAGGCGGCCTTGGCGGCCAGGGCCGCCCGTCTCGGCCTCGGCGCCGCGGTCGCCTTCGAGCCGGCCCAGCCGATCCGCCCGGTGCTCGCCCGCGGCCGGGTGATGGTGGTGCCCTCCTTCGCCGAATCGCTTCCCTACGTGGTGCTGGAGGCCGCGGCCGCCGCCCAGCCGCTGGTCGCCACGGATGTCGGCGGCATCCCGGAGATCTTCGGCGAGGCCGCCGGCGAGCTCGTGCCGCCCCGGGACCCGCTGGCGCTCGCCGAGGCCATCGCCCGCCTGCTCGACGAGGCGCCGGCCGCGCGCGAGGCCCGCTTCCGCGCGCTGAGCGAGGCCGTGCGCGCCCGCTTCTCGATGCGCAGCATGGGCGAGAGCGTGCTCTCCGGCTACGAGGCGGGCTTCCGCGCCCGGGCATCGCGCGGGCCGGCCCCGGCCGCCGGACGGCGCGGGCCCGCCTCCGCTTAAACATTCCGATAGGCCGCTCTGGCAGGATCGGCGGATGACCAGACGGGTGCGGCAGGGGCGAAGCGTCCGATGAGTGCGTTCGATGTCCGCGATGTCCTGAAGGCGGCGGGCCCGCCCGGCGCGACGGAGGCGCCGCGCGTGCCGCTCGCCGAGACCGCCGCGCCGGTGGCGCCGGGCGCGATCTCGACGGTCGTCGTCGCCGGGCTCGTCCGGATGGCCGAGTTCGGGACGATCGTCGCGCTCGGCATCGTGCTCCACGCAGTCCTGCTCGGCGGGGCGGTGCCCTTCGGGGCGCGCTACGCGGGCGCCGTCGGCGGCGTCGCGGCGGTCGCGGTC
>NZ_LSIX01000005.1:0-353 GCF_001556475.1 Methylobacterium sp. CCH5-D2
CCCGTGGGCCGGCTGCTGCGCACAGCCTCGGCCTGGCAGCGCGGCGACCTCGGAGCCCGCACCGGTATGGGTGGCTCGACCGAGTTCGGCCGGCTCGGCGAGACGCTCGACGCCATGGCGGTGGTCCTGCAACGCAAGGAGGGCGACCTGCACGAGGAGATTCGGCGCGGGCGCGACATGCAGGAGCGCCAGGTCACGATGCTGCACGAATTGAACCACCGCGTGAAGAACACGCTGGCCACCGTGCAGGCGCTGGCGCGGCAATCGACGCGCGGCGGTGAGGCGGCGGGCGAGCGTCTGGAGGCGCGCATCCTGGCCCTGTCGAAGACCCACGACCTCCTCACCCGGGACGA
>NZ_LSIX01000048.1:0-16637 GCF_001556475.1 Methylobacterium sp. CCH5-D2
CACCGAGATCGGGTTCTCCTGGCCGTCGAACTGTCCCGATTGCAGCGCGCCGTAGAGGGCCGGGAAGGCCAGCGGCTCCGCCTTCACGCCGAGGCTCCGGAAGCCCGCCAGCATGATGTCCGATTGCGGCACCCGCATCGAGAGCCCCTTGAGGTCCTCCGGGCCCGTGATCGGCCGCTTCGAATTCGTGATGTGCCGCATGCCGTTCTCGCCCCAGGCGAGTGCGACGAGGCCCTTCTGCTGGAACTTCCTGAGATAGTCCTGCCCGATCGCGCCGTCGAAGACGGCTTGTGCGTGGCGCGCGTCGCGGAACAGGAACGGGATATCGAACACCCCGAACTCGGGGATGATGCTGGAGAAGGGCGCGCTCGTGATGAAGGCGAGATCGAGGTGCCCGAGGCGCAGATCCTCCGCCATCTCCACCTCGCCGCCGACGGAGCCGTTCGGATAGAGTTCCACCCGGTAGGCGCCGCCGGTGCGCTTGGCGACCTCGGCGGCGAAGCGATCGGCCCCCGCCCCGAGCTGGGACGTCTGCGCGAACAGGTAGCCGAATCTCAGGACCCGCTCGTGTGCCCCGGCCTGGGCGACGGTCCAGACCGAGCAGAATCCGACGACGGCAGCGACAACTCTGAGACGTGAAAGCACCGGTCGATCCTATGCGAGGGCCGTCCGATGCATAACCCCAGTTGCTTAAAAGACGATTGACGTAAAATCTGAAGCAAGACCCGCCTCCTGAGCGCATCTTACTTGGAGACCAACCCATCTGGACCCACGCAGACCCCACCCATAGCCACGCCGCACGTCGCCCTACCTTCGGCTGGATGGCGCCTGCTGGACAACGCTTCGCGCAGAACCGAACGACCGCTGGACGATTCCCCGCCTCGCGCGTTCCGGCCGACGCGCCGCCACGGCCCAGTTCCGCGGCCCCGGCCCGCCGACCTGCCGCAGCGCGGCGACCGCCTCCCTCGGATTGCCCTCTGCCGATCCACATCCCGGGCCCCATGCCTCGGGGCGGCCCCCGTCACCCGGGGGCCGATCAGGCCGGGCCGGAACACGCTCGAGCCCAAACTCCTTCCGTCCCCCGTTGCGCGGCGCGAACGGTTCGGCTAATCAGACCGGAGCAGCACCCGTAGCTCAGCTGGATAGAGCGTTGCCCTCCGAAGGCTGATGTCAAGGGCGGCTGGTCTTTAAGTGATGACGAAAAGGAGTTCGTTTACAAAGGTTTGCGAGAAACGCGAGTAGAGCTTCCAACTCACAGGTTTTCCGCGTAAGCACGGCGTAAGCAATAGGCACCCATAGCTCAGCTGGATAGAGCGCTACCCTCCGAAGGTAGAGGTCTCAGGTTCGAATCCTGATGGGTGCGCCATCCCTGCCTTGATTGACTTCTGGGTCGAGCGACTGCTCCCCATTCGAAGCTACTCAGACTTACGTCACAGTTTGGTCTGTGACGGCGGGGCGGAGTAGACCCACTCCAGTTTCCACAACTTTGAGCCGGGCTTGGAGCACGGACATCACCTGCGATGAGCTCCGATACTCGGCCTTCCCTGTATGGCCCAGTGCCAGCCCCGGCCGGCAGAGGCCTGCGCCTCATCGCGGCGGTGTATGTTCTGTGAACCGTTTGCTTTCAAAGCCTGGCCGCCGACCCCACCGAGATGTCCCCCGATTTTCGGCTTATTAAGACACGCCAGTCCCGAAATTGATGGTGCCATGTGTATCCGCCGGGTACACATAGGGCCATGAAGGACTCAGGGCTTCGCATCCGCATTGAGCGGGATTTAAGGGAGAAATTCCTAGCAGCATGCCGGGAGCAGGACCGGCCTGCTGCACAAGTCATTCGCGAATTTATGAAGAATTACATCAGTTTGCACACCAGTAATGCGGGCGCTTCAAGAGTCGGGGCGGAGAAGAAATGAACGCGGTTGAAATTGAGCAAGCCGTTAGCGATTTGGCCGAGCGCCCATTCGACCCAGTGGAATTCCCCTTCGCGTTTCTAGAGGCCTTCGGCAACAAGGAAACCACTATCAAGCGCCTGCGAAGCGGCGTGTCGAACAAGTCGGACATGGGCGGAGTCCTCCAAACTAACAACATCCATATCGTTAGCTGCGCCGTGGGAGAGGTCACGAAAACCCTTCTCGCGCTAAGGGCCAGTCCAGCCACCTCGCGGGCCAAGGCGAAGTTCGTGCTCGCGACGGATGGCGATATGTTCGAGGCGGAAGATATCGAGAGCGGCGAGACCGTCGCGTCCGCATATGGGGATTTTCCTGATCATTTCGGCTTCTTCCTGCCGCTTGCAGGGATTTCGACCGTTCAGCAAATCCGCGATAACTCGTTCGACATCAGAGCGACTAGTCGCCTCAATCGCCTCTATGTCGAGCTTTTGAAGGACAATCCTGATTGGGGCACGGCAGAGCGGCGGCCCGACATGAATCATTTCATGGCGCGCTTGATCTTCTGCTTTTTCGCCGAAGACACAGACATCTTCAGCAAGACAAGGCTATTTACCGACACAATCGATAAGATGAGCGCGAAAGACTCGTCAAACACCCATAGTGTCATAGGCACGCTCTTCCGCGCAATGAACACCAAAGGCGAAGATCGAAGTTCGGCGTCTCTTCCTCGATGGGCCGAGCCGTTTCCCTACGTGAACGGCGGGCTGTTCTCGGGAAACACGGACGTACCGAGCTTCAGCCGGATCGCGCGATCATATTTAATCCATATAGGGAAGCTCGACTGGAGGCAGATCAATCCCGATATTTTTGGGTCGATGATCCAAGCCGTCGCAGACGACGAAGAGCGCAGTGCGCTCGGGATGCACTACACCAGCGTGCCGAACATTCTGAAGGTACTGAATCCGCTATTCCTCGATGATTTGCGGCAGCGGCTCGAAGAAGCTGGCGACAACGCTCGCACGCTATTTAATCTGCGCAAACGCTTATCGAAAATCAGAGTGTTCGATCCAGCCTGCGGCAGCGGAAATTTCCTTGTCATTGCCTACAAGGAAATGCGCGATATCGAAGCCACTATCAACACGCGGCGTGGCGAAGCCGATCGACCTTCTGATATCCCGGTGACGAACTTCCGCGGTATCGAGTTGCGTGACTTCCCTGCAGAGATTGCGAGACTTGCGCTCATAATTGCAGAGTACCAGTGCGACGTGCTCTATCGAGGCCAAAAGCTGGCTCTTGCGGACCTTCTGCCGCTTGATGCCCAGAACTGGATTTTTAGAGGCAACGCCCTGCGCCTAGATTGGCTAAGCATTTGCCCTCCAACCGGAACAGGGGTGAAACTGGTAGGTGAAGATCTATTCAGCATCCCGCTCGACCAGGCTCAAATCGACTTCGAGAATGAGGGTGGCGAAACGTACATTTGTGGTAACCCGCCTTACCTCGGAAGTAAGTGGCAGAACGAGGATCAGAAGGACGATTTAAGGGCGATTTTTGACAGTCGCACGCCCGCATGGAAGTCCCTAGACTATGTCGCAGGCTGGTTCATGAAGGCTGCGGATTACGGCTTGAGATCGAACGCCGCTGCGGCGTTCGTTTCAACCAATTCGGTCTGTCAGGGACAACAGGTTCCGATCCTGTGGCCCCTGATTTTCGGCACCGGCCACCAGATCTCGTTTGCCCATACCTCATTCAAATGGGCCAATCTTGCGAGCCACAACGCGGGCGTGATTGTGGCAATCGTCGCCATTTCGCGGGAGGCACCGGCTTCCAAACGCCTGTTCTCGATCGCCGATGACGGTTCGGTGACCGAGCGGCAGGTGAGCAACATCAACGCCTACCTTGCGGCCGGCGCCAACACTTCCGTCGATGCGGCACGAAGCCCGATCGGAGGTCTATCTCCAATGCTCTTTGGAAACATGCCGCGTGATGGCGGCCATTTCATCTTGTCGCCAGATGAGCGTAGGCAGGTTCTCCACCAGTATCCCGAGTTGGGTCGGTTCGTCCGGCCCTATCTGGGCTCCGAGCAGATGATTCAGGGAAAGCCCCGCTGGTGCGTTTGGATCGAGGCCAAGGACTCCGAGTTTGCGGAGGCCCACCCATATTTACGAGCCCTGTTAGCCCGCGTGCGGGATTTCCGCGCCAGCAGCGCAGCCGCATCGACTCGGGATTTCGCTTCCAAGCCCTATCGGTTCGTCCAGATCGCGGGCACTGCCAAGCGCTACACACTGGCCGTGGCGAAAGTGTCGTCGGAAAGACGCCCCTACCTGCCCGTGCATCTTTTCGATCGGGAGACGATCGTAAGCGATCTGTTGTTCGCCCTCTACGATGCACCGTTGTGGAATATGTCGATCGTGGCGTCGCGGCTTCATCTGGTCTGGGTCGCCACCGTCTGCGGAAAGCTAAAAACGGACTTCCGATACTCGAATACGATTGGCTGGAACACCTTTCCGGTTCCAATCCTCACCGACAAGAACAAGGCTGATCTGACACGATGCGCGGAAGATATTCTCCTCGCCCGTGAGGCCCATTTTCCTGCAACGATTGCAGATCTCTATGAGCCCGAGCACATGCCGTCTGACCTGCGGCAGGCGCACGAGCACAACGACGAGGTTCTGGAGCGCATCTATATCGGGCGGAGATTTCGCAATGATACCGAGCGGCTGGAGAAACTGTTCGATCTTTACACGAAGATGACCACTTCGCAGGGCGAAACCAGAAGACGCAGGGCGGGGGCAAACGCATGACCGACGAAAAGAGATCCGTCCCCTCTGTTTCGGTTTCATATGTGCGCAACGGCGCTTCGACCAAAGCCAATGCGCTCGGCATGCGGCCCATGCAGGAGCGCGCCTTCGAAAAGCGCGGTGAGCAGTACCTTCTCATCAAGTCGCCTCCAGCCTCCGGGAAAAGCCGTGCGCTGATGTTCATCGCGCTCGACAAGCTGGCGCATCAAGACGTGAAGCAGGCTATCATCGTCGTGCCGGAAAAATCGATCGGCTCCAGCTTCAATGACGAGCCGCTCACCCGGTACGGCTTTGAGGCCGACTGGCATGTCGAGCCGAGGTGGAATCTCTGCAATGCGCCTGGCGGGGACAACGGCGGTAAGGTCAAGTCCGTCGTCGCCTTTCTTGATAGCGAGGACAAGGTGCTGGTTTGCACCCACGCCACGTTCCGCTTCGCCGTGGACGAATACGGCGTGGAGCGATTCGATGGCCGCCTGATCGCGGTGGACGAGTTCCACCACGTCTCGGCCAATCCCGACAACAAGCTCGGTCAGCATCTCGGCCAGTTTATGGCCCGTGACCGCGTGCATATCGTGGCGATGACGGGCTCGTATTTCCGTGGCGACGCGGAGGCCGTGCTCGCGCCGCACGACGAAGCGAAGTTCGAGAGCGTCACCTACACCTATTACGAGCAGCTCAACGGCTACGAGTATCTCAAGCAACTCGACATCGGATACTTCTTTTATTCCGGCTCCTATGCCGACGACATTCTTGGGGTGCTTGATCCCGCCGAGAAGACGATCATCCACATTCCGAACGTCAACTCGCGCGAGAGCACGAAGGACAAGATCAAGGAGGTCGAGCACATCATCGGCGAGCTGGGCGAGTGGCAAGGGGCTGATCCGCTCACAGGCTTTCAACTCGTCAAAACGCTCGAGGGGCGAATTCTGCGCATCGCCGATCTCGTCGATGACGATCCGGTCAAGCGGGATCGTGTCTCGCTGGCGCTCAAGGATCCCAGGCAGAAGAACAACCGAGATTTTGTGGACATCATCATCGCGCTCGGGATGGCGAAGGAGGGTTTTGACTGGATTTGGTGTGAGCATGCCCTCACAGTCGGATACCGCTCCAGCCTGACCGAGATCGTCCAGATCATTGGACGCGCCACGAGAGATGCGCCGAACAAGACCCGTGCTCGCTTCACCAATCTGATCGCGGAACCCGATGCGTCGGAGGCGGCTGTTACCGAAGCGGTGAACGACACACTTAAGGCCATCGCCGCAAGCCTCCTCATGGAGCAGGTTCTTGCGCCGCGCTTCGAATTCAAGCCAAAGAATCCGGCGAGCGGCCCTTCGCCTGGCTTCGACTATGGCGAAGGCGGATACGACCCCACCAAATGCAATGTCGGCTTCAACGAGCAGACCGGCCAGTTCCAGATCGAAATCAACGGGCTTGTGGAGCCTAAATCCAGCGAAGCTGCGCGCATCTGTCAGGAGGACCTCAACGAGGTGATCGCGGCCTTCGTGCAAGACAAGACCGCGATCGAGAGAGGTCTGTTCGACGAGGAGCTCGTGCCAGAGGAGCTTACGCAAGTGCGTCTCGGGAAGATCATCAAGGATAAGTATCCCGAGCTGAGCGACGAGGACCAGGAGGCGGTGCGCCAGCACGCTATCGCCGCGCTCACCCTGACGCAGCAGGCGAAGAAGGAAGCAGATGGCGAGCCGAGCGCTAACACTGCCCTGATCGATGGCGTGCGTAAATTCGCGCTTAGCGTCACCGAACTCGACATTGATCTTATCGACCGGATCAACCCATTCGGCGAAGCATACGCCATCCTTGCAAAAACGATGAGCGAGGAAAGCCTCAAACAGGTAGCTGCCGCCATCGCAGCCAAACGCACGACCCTCACGCCCGATGAGGCCAAGGAACTGGCCGTGCGCGCCGTGAAGTTCAAGAACGAGCGCGGACGGCTTCCTTCCATCAGTGCGACCGATGCGTGGGAAAAGCGCATGGCAGAGGGCGCGGCCGCGTTTGTCCGCTTCAAGGATGAGGGCCGCTATGAGTGATCTCAACCTCGATGAACTGCGCGAGGAGCTGGCCGAGTTTGCCCAGCCGGAAAAGAACGCCGGACGCTCCCAGCGTGAGGAGCGCATCATTGCGGGTTTTGAGGAAATCCAGCGCTTCACCGAGGAGCATGGCCGCGCCCCGAAGCACGGCGAAGAAGGGGATGTTTTCGAGCGGCTCTATGCCGTCCGGCTTGACCGTCTTCGTGGTCTAGAGGAGTGCCACTCCCTTCTAGCGCCGCTCGACCATCAAGGATTGCTGACTGGTGCGGAGAGCGCTTCCGCCTCGTCGGTGGAGGAAATGGACGAGGATGAGCTACTCGCCGAGCTAGAAGGCGCGGCAGGATCGGCCGACATCACCGAACTTCGTCATGTGCGAACGACCGCCGAAAAGCGTGCAGCGGAGGAAATCGCCAACCGTGAGCGGTGTGAGGATTTTGAGCGGTTTGAACCTTTGTTCGAAGCCGTTCAGGCCGAGATCGATTCCGGTCTGCGCGAAACGCGTCCGTTCGAAATGAAAGCGGAGATCGGCCCCGGCGCATGGTTCATCGTCAGCGGGCAAAAGGCTTATGTTGCCGATATGGAGGAGGTCTTCGTCAACGCGCAGGGCAAGACCGATGCTCGGCTCCGTGTGGTTTTCGACAACGGCACCGAGAGCAATATGCTCATGCGCTCGCTCCAGCGGGCGCTGCATAAAGACGAGGTCGGAAGGCGTATAACCGACCCCGTTGCAGGGCCGCTGTTTTCCGGTGAGCACGCCGGCGATGATCTGGCTTCCGGCACGATCTACGTGCTTCGGAGCAAGTCCGATTATCCAACCGTTGCCGCTAATCGCGATCTGGTCCACAAGATCGGCGTAACGAACATGAGTGTCGAACAGCGTATCGCAGGCGCGCGCTTGCAGCCGACATTCATGATGGCCGACGTAGAAATCGTCGCGACCTACGATCTCTTCAACATCAATCGTGCCAAGCTGGAGCGTCTCATCCACCGCGTTTTCGATCCCGCGCGGCTGGACATCACCATTACCGATCGCTTCGGTAATCCTGTGGTGCCGCAGGAATGGTTTCTTGTGCCGCTGTTCGTCATCGACGAAGCGGTCGATCGCATCAAAGACGGCTCGATCACTGGGTTCGTTTACGACCCAAGCAAAGCCGCCCTCGTTCGATCGGGGAACAAGGCATGAGGCTGCGCACGTTCCTTCACAGCGATCAGAATTCACCTACGACCCTCTCGGAGATACAACGGGCTCACGATTGGATCGGCTCGGAAGAATATTTGGGCGTATACGCCTACGCCACTCAGTCCGGCGCTTCCGCCTTCAGCATTGCGATGTCGCCTGCCTTTTGGGCCGGAACGCAATCGCGATGGTTGTTCGGGCTGGATTACGGACGGACCCAGCCTTACGCCCTACGGATAATCAGCGACAAACCCAATGCGGAGGTCCGCATCTACGATGGGGCGTGGATTGTCGAGCAAAACGGATTTCTGCCCCGCCGAGACTTCCATGCGAAGTCATCGATATTGGCAAACCGTACCAACGGCCGAGCGGGGATGATCGTAGGGTCCGGCAACTTTTCCTCAAACGGCCTGCGGAAGAGTATCGAGGCGGGAGCCTCGATCTGCACCGATGTTCAAGTGGAATACGAACGCAGGATCCGCAATATCGAGGCGATGGCCGATGACCTTTGGGCACAAGCCACACCGCTGGACGATATCCTGGAGATATATGAGGAACGCTGGAAGGCAGATTTCGCTGCGGTAACGGCTGAAGATGAGGACGAAGCCGGCCAACCAGCCCCAAACATGTTCTGGATTGAGGCTGGCTACGTCACACAGAATCGTGGACCGCATCGTCCTGGGAACCAGATCGATTTGCCGAGAGGGATGAGCGGTTTCTTTGGCTTTAATCCCCCTGCGAATCTTGCGCGCAACTCGGTAATCGGGACCATTACATTTGAACCGCCGAGCGGCGGCCTCGTTTCGCGAGACTTAAGACTTGGCAATAATCTGATGGAGAAGATAACGCTGCCGATCCCTGAAACGCATGGTTTTGACCTCTATGACGGCAAGGTTCTTGTGTTTCGCCGCAGCGGCAACCGGTTCAAGATGTGGGCATTGGAAGCGGACGATTTCCTCACGGCCTTTGGCAACAGGCTGCACGACGTCAAGGCAATGGCGAGTGGGAGACGTTTTGGACCGATAGCCGACTAGACAATCACTAGTTGCGAGCCGTTCTCAAAAGCCCGGCTTCAAACCTTTTGCGGCCGTCGACTTGGCAGCGATCGCGAAGCGGCTCTTATGGGGTGTACCACGCTGCGGACGCCAATCCGCCAGCTTGATTGAACGCTGCGCCTGAAGCGGCAGAAGTCCGTGTCGGGAGGAATGCCAGCGCAGCATTGGCTACTCAGGCAACGCGTTCTCCGAAAAATGTTTGCGGATGAAGTCGAGCTTCGGATCGATGTATCGACGACAGAAGGGTCTGTTCGGGTCAGTGCGATAATAGTTCTGGTAGCGCTCGTCCGAAGCTTTGAAGCCCGCGAACGGCAGGACGACGGTGTGGACGGGCGTGCCAGCCTCCTCAGCGAATTCGCGTATCGCCTCGTCGGCTTCGACCCGCTGG
Source organism: Methylobacterium sp. CCH5-D2 (assembly GCF_001556475.1). NCBI lineage: Bacteria > Pseudomonadati > Pseudomonadota > Alphaproteobacteria > Hyphomicrobiales > Methylobacteriaceae > Methylobacterium > Methylobacterium sp. CCH5-D2. The sequence goes on from NZ_LSIX01000048.1 coordinate 9,353, forward strand.
CTCTCGTCAAAGATATAGATCGCGCTTCGGTATTTGTTCTGCGGTGAGCGGGCACGTGTAGCGGAGTGTGTGCGCAGGTGCACCTCGGACAGTGTCCCCAGCCCGATAACGGAGGGTTCGAACGTTACAATCACCCCCTCGGCCCAGGTGTCAGCCGGAGCGGCCGATTGCAGAAAACCCTGGTCGACCTGCGTGACGCCGCGCAACGCTTGGAAAACGCCCTCGGTGCACCAGTGGCAACCTCCTCCAAAGCCCACCTTCGCCATACTCAACTCCCGCGCAAAGGCACAACGGCCGGGCCAGACCTATCGAGCTGGCGCACGAACGCGATGATCCGCTGTCCGACATCGTTCGCCATTTCGACATGAGGGTAGTGCCCGGCACCCTCGACAATCATGGTTTCCCCATTGAGCCTGGAAGCCAAGCTCCGGGCTTCTTCGACGGGGTCCGGGAAATCGGGATCCTTTGTGCCCATGACGATGAGGCTCGGCACAGAGATCTCGTCCAAGATCGCTGCGGTGTCGGACTTCGACAATGAGAGCATCGTCAAGAGAGCCTGCATGCGCTTTGGCTCCCTGAGGTTTGCAGCAATCGCCGCTTTTACCTCAGCGTGATCCGGCGCCGGTTTCGTCGGGAATAGGCTGCTCCAGTAAGTGGTCCAAAACCAGGTTCGCCATGGCCCCGCAAATCCGAGCCCAAGGACAAGTTTCTGGATCGTCGTGAGGGGAAGGTCGCGAACGATCGGACCGAGCAGCACCACCCCGTTGACGTGACTAGGAGCTTCCTTGGCAGCCCAAAGCGCGGAGCCGGCTGCGAACGAGTTGCCCATGATCACGGCTGGCCCGGCAGCCAACTGTCGGAGGATGGCGACGGCGTCACGGCCGACCGCTCGCGCGGAGTAATCCGACCACTCCGGCGACGATTGGCCGAAACCGCGGACGTCCATCGTCACCACTCGGCATCCCGCATGCTGCAGCATGGGCTTGATGAGCCGATACTCGGAGCGCAGGTCTCCCATTCCTGGGATGCCTACGACGAGAGGTCCGGTTCCGCCCGTATCGTCGAAGGCTATCCTACCGCCCTCTGTCTGGAGGAACTGGGTCTGCCCATCGTTAGGTGCCATGAAACGATCCGATCCTTTGAGTAGCAGACCTATCGGCTAACTTCGAAAAGGAACCACGCTCGGCGTTCCGCCTCGTCGGTCCAGGTATCGATCAGGCCGGAGGTCGCGTTGTCCTTCGCCTCGTCGGCGACGTCCTTTGCGCGGCGCAGCGACTCGACCATGTGAAGATTATCGGCGCGCAGCTCCGCCAGCATGTCCTGCGGCGTGACGAATTCCGCGTCGTTGTCCTTGATTGTCTGGTGGCGGGCGATATCGCCGATCGATCGTATGGTCGTATTTCCGGTCTTCCGGGCGCGCTCCGCCATCGCATCGGTCGCTGCTAGGATCTCCGCAGCTTGCTCATCAAGAAGCAGATGGTAGTCCCTGAAGTACGGGCCCGAGACATGCCAGTGAAAGTTCTTGGTCTTGAGGTAGACCGCATAGCTGTTCGCCAAAATGATCTTCAACGCATCCGCGACCGTCATGGTCGCGTTTTCGTCGAGGTCAGATGGTGAAGGCACGGTTGCAGCACTGGAATTTGTCATCGCGTGAACTTCCTCGATGAGGGCTTGCGCAAAAGATCAGCGCCGATTCTCTGGCACGCTGAGGTATAGAAGATGAATTTACCTCAGATCGAAGTCCAATGGCCTGTGTCTATAGTTTCGATAGTTCTGGCGACCAGAAGGGGCGCTTGGAGCGGCATGGGAGCATAGGAAGGCAGTGAACCCCACATGCTCATCAGGCATTCGGCTGATAGCCCAATACGAAAGCGATAACCTTCTCCGAGGACATCTCGCACGGCTTCAGCGACGCACTGCCCGAAGCAACGCGATACAGATTGAAGCTGACTATGTCGTTCCCGGCTAGTTCTCGAGCAAAAAGGCTGTTCCTCCGTCCATCCTCCGACCGACGAACCGTCACGCCGAAACGCCTGTCTTCGTAAGCGCCTTCGCTATACCCCTCAGGCAGGCGCTCGAAAGCCGTATCGAATTCTGGATGGTCCATTCTGCATCACCGCCAATCGGCCTTCGCCCTGCGAACGTGAGCGCCGCGCCATGCGATTGGGGTCATCGCGTCAGTCTGACGTTGCGGCCCCAAAGAAACCCCGCGTCATTAGCGCTAGCGAAGTCGGGGTCCACGTAGATGAAAACACGCTTGATAAGCGTGCCGTCGAACTCGAATACGTTGGCGAAACGGCCTTCGGACCGGCCTTCAACCGGCCACGCCGTGCCGTCAGCCATAACGCCACCTTCAAAGCCTTCGACGATCACGTGGTCGCCGGCTACGTGGAAGGTCATGCGATCGAAATCGTGCTCGATCCGCTGAAGCGACCCCAACAGACCCTTGGCGACTTCCATGAATTCGGCTTTGCCATATCCAACTCCGAACTTCGGGAAGTACGTCACGACATCGTCAGTCAGAATATCGAGAATGGTGGGATCTCCACTGTCGATTTTCCGGAAATAGTCGGTGGCGATGGCGATGCGCTCTTGGGTTAGCTCTGTATTCGGCACTCTATGAACTCCTGAAATGCGGAAGCTTTATCCACTATGGCTTCGAGAATAATGGGCCCTGCAGGATCAGCCGATCTGCTGCCCGGATTTCAACGGAGCGCTGAGGCGCGGAAGCGATCGTCCTTCAGCTATCCGCGTGACACGCCCGTCGCGCATCGTTTCAGACCAGGACGCCCCCTGACACATCTATCACCGCGCCAGCTGTGTAGCTTGCAGCGGGACTAACGAGGTAACTGACGGCGCCCGCCACTTCTTCAATCGTGGCGATCCGACGGATGGGATGCATATCGATGACGGCCTGCGGAAAATTCTCAGCAACTTCTCCGGTCATGTCCGTCGGCATGATGCCAGGTTGGACCACATTGACGGTAATGTTGCGTGGGCCAAGATCGCGCTGCACCCCTCGGGCATATCCTGTGATCGCTGCCTTGGTTCCTGCGTAGTCGGCAATTCCCGGCACGATCGCTCGGGTACCCAGGCCGGAACCGATGAAGACAATGCGGCCACCGTCAGAGATTTTCTGGGCCGCCGCGCGCGTGATCGCCACGGTCCCAAGCACATTGACCATCCACTGCCTGTCGAACGCAGCGGAATCGAGCGTCGGATCGTCGACCAATTTTCCTTGGACGGCGATTGCGGCGTTGTTGATCAAGATGTCGAGCTTGCCGAGTTCAGCTACGACCTGCTCGACCATGGGCTTGGCGGCGGACGTATCCGCTTGATCGCATCGGATCGCGAGAGCGCGAACGCCTTTGGCCCTCACCACCTCGGCGACGGACTCGGCTTTATCGGCCGAAGCAGCGTAGGTGATAGCAATATCGGCTCCCTGATCGGCGAGCGTCGCCGCCAGCACGGCGCCAAGGCCCCGAGAGCCACCCGTGATGATAGCGACTTTGCCGTCCAAAACTTTCGACATCGGCGGTTCCTTTTTGAAGTCTAATGGCCGGCTGACGGCTAAGCGACGTTGACGCCTTTCCAGAAGGCGATGTGATCCTTGATGGAGTGCGCCGCCGGAGAAGGGTCGGCGTACGTCCAGGCGGCGTTTGCATTGCGCCGGTCGCCGACCTGGAGATGGAAGTATTGCGCCGTCCCCTTCACGGGACAGACAGACGTGTACTCGCTCGGTTCCAGATACTGCCGGTCAACCGATTGAGGCGGGAAATAATGGTTTCCGTCCACCACCACAGTCTCGTCGCTGACCGCGAGGATGACATCGTTCCAAACTGCTGAGACCAAACCGGAATCCTCTCTTGTCGTTCAGCCACTTGCATCGCCCAGTGGCCCTATCGGGCGGGACAAATCAGTTTGCCGGGGTTGTCCGGCAAGCAGCTTGTCGAGCGAGCCAGTTGCATCGAGCGCAACGAGATCGTCGGAGCCGCCGACATGCGTCTCGTTGATGAAGATCTGCGGCACGGTGCTTCGCCCCGACGACTCGATCATCGCCTTCCGGTGTGCAGGATCGGCTTCGATATCAAGCTCGGTGAATGCCACGCCCTTCTCTTGGAGGAGCGCCTTCGCGCGGCGGCAGAACGGGCACCAACTCGTGGTGTAGATGAGGACTTCAGGCTTCATGTCGTGTCTCCAATCGTTGAGGGATGACGGGCCGGCCGGATTCGCGGGGGCCATCCGAAGGTGAAGGCAAAGGCTTGCGCCCCGGGGTAGAGAAGCTCGATTTCGAAGGTGCACTCGTGGACCTCGCCGCTTTGGCGTCCGAGTTGGTTGAGGCGCTGGGCATCACGCCGCCATCTTTCGGACCGTGTCCAAAACCCGGTCTTGCCGGTATGGCTTGGCGAAGAACACAACGTCCGCTGGAACGACGGCCTCGACCGGCCAAGGCCTCCCGGACGTGATGATGATCTGAATGGTCGGCCACCGCCGGCGGATGCAAATGGCGAGCATGATGCCATCGATCCCGCCGGGCATGTTCACGTCCGTGAACACGACGCGCACATCCAGTCGTTCCTCCAAGGTCATGAGCGCGGCGGATGCATTCGGCGCCTGCAAGACTTCGAAGCCCGCCTCCTCGATCATGTCCGTCGCAAACAGACGGAGAAGTGGTTCGTCTTCGACGACGAGCACCACGGGTTTCACCATTCCACCCATACTCCCATCAACCTTGAACCAGGTGACGCATGGAGGCGTGCAGATCGGCCGTTAACCCGGCGGGCTCGAAGCGAACATCGACGCCTCCGGTGCCGACCAGGCCGATGTTGATCAGCTTCGATCCAAAGCCTCGGCGAGTTGGCGGCACAACCGGTGGCCCACCCCGTTCTCGCCATTTTACGCGGAGAAGGTCGTCGTCCTGGCCGACTTCGACATCCCACGACAGCGAGACGTGGCCGTCGTCACTGGTCAGCGCGCCGTATTTGCAGGCGTTCGTCAGCAACTCGTGGACGATGAGGGAAAACGAGAGCGCCGCTCGTGGCCCCAGCGCCACCGCCGGCCCACTCATGTCGACCCGATCTGAGAACCCGATCGCGTCGATCACTGTCGCCGCGACAGCTTGTAGATCAGCTTGTGTCCAACTCCTTTGAAGCAAGGCGTCGTGCGCCGCGCTCAAAGCCATCAGCCGACGCTCGAAGGCGTAGACCGCTTCGCGATCGGTGACGCTTCGCAGCGTTTGGCTCGCGATGGCCTGCACCATGGTGAGCATGTTCTTCAGGCGGTGAGCAATTTCGCCGTTCACTATGAGTTGCTGCTGCTCGGTACGATGCCTCGCGACGCCTGCCTCGAGCCGGTCTGCCGCACTTCGCAGGAACGAGATTTCCTCTGCGGGCCAAGGTCGGGGATGCGCCGAATGAACGAAGAAAACGGCGATGGTTTTGCCACGATCTCGAACCGGCATGTCGACCAGCGACCGAACGCCGACCCGCATTGCGCTCTCTAGATTGTGCAGAGTGCGATCGTCGGTCAGGGCGTCCCAAACAACGAGAGGGTCGCCAACGACGAGCGGCTCGCGCAAGTTCCCGTACTCGTCGAGACGGTGGCGCCCGGCAATGCTCACGGCCCCGGGCGCCGTCCAATCGGTTTCGACGTCGATCGTATCGACGTCCTCGTTGACGGATCCGAACCCGGCTCGGTCCGCGGAGAGCGCTCGGCCGACGATGGCGGCGGTCGCCGAAGCCATCTCTGCGGTATCGTGGCTGCTCCGAATGGTCTCGCCGATCTCGACCAAGGCAGTCTGCAGGGCTGTGAGGCGCTCGCTCGCGGTTGCGATCCGGCGCAGCTCGAGATTTTCGCTGGCGAGACGGGCAAGCGCCTGCAGCATCGCCTTTTCCATCTCGCTGAGCCCTTTAGGCCGCGGAACGGTATCGATGACGCACAGGCGACCCACGATCGCTCCGGATCGCAGGACGAGCGGTGCGCCAGCGTAGGCGCGAAAGTGCCTGGCACCTGTGACGAGCGGATTGCGCTTGGTCCGCGCATCATTTGTGAGATCGACGATCTCGAGAAGATCGCCCTGATCGATCTCGATCCGACAGACCGAGTGTTCGATCTCCGTCTCGCATACCTCAAGCCCGTACTTGGCTTTGAACCATTGCCGGTCAGTATCCAGCAGGGTGATGAGCGCGATGGGAACGTCACAGGCCTTTGCGGCGACAAAAACGAGATCGTCGAAGGCTTGCTCATCCGGTGTGTCGAGCACCATGAGGTCTGCAAGCGCCCGCGCCCGTTGTGCCGCCCCGAAATCGGTTCTGTCAGCGCTCAGGCTCACCGCAGTTCTCCTGGATGATGCCGCGAAGGTCGAGCGTGGCCGATCATCGGCGTTTCCCGCGTCATGTCAGTGCCCCCTCATGCGGGGCGGCCACTGCGATGACGGCACGCCCGCTTGGCCGCTCTGATCGGCGATGGGGTCACCGACGGCGAGGACGATCTTGCCCTGGATATGGCCTGCCTCTGCGCGTTCGTGAGCGGCGGCTGCTTCGGAAAGAGGGTATGTGCTGTCGACGGCGACGCGAACCGCACCGCTGTCGAGCAAGCGAGCTAGCTTGGCCAACTGGTCGCCACTGGAACGCACCTGCGTCGCCGAAACGGTCACTCCCCGGTCGGCAGCTTCATCATGTCCGGCAAAACCAAGGGGAAAAATCGGGAACAGCGCTCCGCCCCGACGTATGGTCCGAAGGAAGCGGCCGGAGGTCGGACCTCCGACGGCATCGACGACAAGATCGATGTCTCGCACATCGTCTTCGGGTTTGGTCTTCGTGTAGTCGATGAACTCGTCGGCACCCAGTTCGCGGAGGAACGCTTCGTGCCGGGTTGAAGCGACAGCGATGACACGCGCGCCTTCGTGCTTTGCCAACTGCAATGCCAGATGACCGACACCCCCTGCAGCGCCGTTGATCATAACGCTCTTCCCAGCCAACGGGACCGGGCTGTGGCGCTCGGACTGCAGCGGGTTCTGCTCGTTATGGCCTAGCTCGATCAGGAACTGCCAAGCGGTCAGCCCCGACATGGGAACGGCGGCTGCATGAATGTGGTCCAGGTGTCGGGGCTTGGCCGCAAGGTCGGAAGCAGGCGCGGAAACATACTCGGCGTATCCCAGGCTCTCGCCGAAGCTGGGAAAGCGGATCATTCCGAAAACTTCATCGCCCGGCGAGAACGCGGTCACATCGTCGGCGACCTTCTCGACGATCCCGGACACATCCGAGCCCGGTATGGCGGGGAATGT
>NZ_LSIX01000493.1:0-3997 GCF_001556475.1 Methylobacterium sp. CCH5-D2
CGCCTATATAGGGCCTGACCCCCGCACCACGACGCAGGCCCGGATGCTGCCCCCGATCGCGACCATCATCGAGAATTTCGAGTTCATCGAGGACGACTACATGCGCCTCGAATACCTGATCGAGCTCGGTCGCGCCCTGCCGGAGATGCCGGAGTCGCTGCGCCGGGAGGAGAACCGCGTCCACGGCTGCGAGAGCCAGGTCTGGATCGACACCGCGGTCGCGCAGACGCCGGAGGGGCCCCGCCTCGCCCTGCACGGCTTCAGCGACTCCTTCGTGGTCAAGGGCTTCGTGGCGCTGATGGTCGCGCTCTACACTGGCAAGAGCCCGCGCGAGGCCGCCGAGACGGACGGGTTCGACCTGTTCCGGCAGCTGCATTTCGGTGCCCACGTCACCTCGAAGCGCTCGAATGGCGTGCGCGCGATGGTCGAGCGCATCAACCGCGACGCGGCGCGTCTCGCAGCCTGAGCGTCGCGTTCCGGCTTCGCCGCCCGGGGCCCCGCCCCGGACCCTGCCGATACCCGGGACGGGCCGCAACCTCAGGCGCTCTCCCGCCACAGGCGCATCCGTGCGCGGTCCGGGCCGGTGGCGGCGCGCTCCAGGCCGTAATGCTCGGCGAGCCGCCCGAGGGCGATGCGCGCCACGACCTTGGCGGAGCGGGCCGGCCAGCGCCGCTCGGCCTCGATGCGCTCCAGGCCCTTCAGCTCGCCGCAGAGGTCGATCAAGAGGTTGGCGAGGTCGCCGCCCACCGCGTCGAGGGCGCCGCGCACCCGCTGGCGGGCTGCCACCACCGCGTCGGAGGCCGAGGCGGGGTCGCGCGGACCGGAGCCGTCGACCCGCTCCGCGCCCCAGTTTACGCCGAGCCGCGGCGTCATCCGGGCGAGCGTGATGTCCCGGCGCAGGCGCTCGCCCGCCTCGAAGGCGGCCGGCTCGATCAGCGGCCGCCCGTCGCTGCCGCGGCGCCGGGCCATCCAGGCGACCGGGCTCTCGGACGCGTCGCGCAGGTGCGATGCCTCGGCCGTCCCGTCCCGCGCTTCCTCCCGCCCCCCATCGTCCGCCTCTTCCGCCACGAGGTCGAGGTGCTGGGCCAGGAAAGCGCTCGCCTCGGGCGCCCCCTGCCGCCGCAGGCGTGCCCGACCGGCCGGGCCGAGGACGATCCGGCGGCGTCCCGAAGTTTCGGTCCGGACGAGGTCCAGCGCCAGGAGCTGCTCGCCGGCATCGCGCGGGAAGCGCCCGCCGCCGAGCGACACGCCCGCCCCGCCCGTCCGCACGAGCAGCATCGACCCGTCGATCGGGTCCTGAAAGGCGTAAGCGCCGGGCCGCGCGAGGGCCGCGAGCAGCCGCCCAGCCGCCGGCGTGAGCGCGCGCTCGGCCGTCCGGCCGGTACGCTGCGCGGTCGGAGAGCCGGATCCGGGGAAATTTTTGTTCATGTTTTGTTCCAAAGCAGAACGCGCCACGTGAGCGACCGTAGGTTGCCGGAAGGTCGTCCCAAGTCAAGACTTGACGCATTTCGGTTATGCACAGGCGCGCTGCAGGATCGGTATCTGGAGTTGTGAGCCCGGGCCGTGTCGATGCGGGTCGTTTGGGCGCCTGCCGACCGTTCCGTCCGCCGATCGATGGCAACTTGAGCGATACGTACGGCGGGTCGGAGCGTGCGTGAATCGGTGCGGGACGTACGACACGGTCCCGGGTGAGTGGGCCCGCTCGCACCTTGTCCTCGAGCGCGGACGGGTTCACCTCTCTCTTCCCGCATCCGGATCCGGTGAGCGACAGCCCAGCATGGCCCCGACGACCCCAGCCTTCCCGCAGATCTCCGGCGCGCCGGTCGCCGAGCGCCGGCCGCACGCCTACGCGGTGCACGGCCGCCAGATCACCGACGACTACGCCTGGCTCAAGGCCGGGAACTGGCAGGCGGTGCTGAAGGACCCGGGCGCGCTGCCGGCCGACATCGCCGCCTACCTCGACGCCGAGAACGCCTACGCGGAGGCGATGCTGGCCGACGCCGCCGCCTTGCGGAAGACGCTGGTGGCCGAGATGCGCGGGCGTATCCGCGAGGACGACAGCGGGGTGCCGGACCCGGACGGGCCGTGGAGCTACTACACCCGCCACCGCGAGGGCGGGCAGCACCCGCTGGTCTGCCGGCGCCCGCGCGATCCGGCCCGGCCGGACGACCTCGGCGCCGAGGCCGACGAGGTCGTGCTGATCGACGGCGACCGCGAGGGCGAGGGGCTCGCCTTCTTCGAGATTGCCGCCGCCGTCCACGCGGACGACCACGGGCGGCTCGCCTGGAGCGCGGACACGAAGGGCTCCGAACTCTACACGATCCGGGTGCGCGACCTCGCCTCGGGCCGGGATCTCGACGACCGGGTCGAGGCGACCTCGGGCGAGGCCGTGTGGGCCGGCGACGGCCAGAGCTTCTGGTACGTCGCGGTCGATGCCAACCACCGCCCCGCCAAGGTGATGCGCCACCGGCTCGGCACCGCGCAGAGCGCGGACGAGACCGTCTACGCGGAGGCCGATTCCGGCTACTTCGTCCATATCGGGCAGACGCAGTCCGGCGCCTTCCTCACGGTGACGGCGAGCGACCACGAGACCGCGGAGGTCCACCTGCTCGACCGGCACGCCGCCCACGCGCCGCTGCGGGTGGTGCAGAGGCGCGAGCCGCTCCTCATCTACTCGGTCGAGCACCGGGGCGACGCGCTCTACATCCTCACCAACGCGGACGGGGCGGAGGACTTCAAGATCGTCACCGCGCCGCTGTCGGATCCCGGCCGCGCGCGCTGGCGCGACCTCGTCCCCTACCGGGCCGGCCTGATGATCCGCCACCTCCACCTCTTGGAGAACCACCTCGTCCGCCTGGAGATCGAGAACGCCCGGCCGCGCATCATCGTGCGCGACCTGCGGACCGGCGAGGAGCACGCCGTGGCGTTCGCCGAGGAGGCGTACTCGCTGGGGCTTCAGTCCGGCCACGCCTTCGCCACGCCGGTGATCCGCTTCGTCTACTCCTCGATGACGACGCCGGCCGAGACTTGGGACTACGACTGCGCCACCCGCGAGCGGACGCTGCGCAAGCGTCAGACCGTGCCGAGCGGCCACGACCCGGCGGCCTACGTCACCCGCCGCCTCTTCGCGACGGCGCCGGACGGCGAGCAGGTGCCGATCTCGCTGCTGCACCGGCGCGACCTGCCCCTCGACGGCAGCGCGCCGCTGCTGCTCTACGGCTACGGCTCCTACGGCACGCTGATGCCGGCGGCCTTCCGTACGAACCTGCTCTCGCTCGTCGATCGCGGCTTCGTCTACGCGATCGCGCATATCCGCGGCGGCACCGAGAAGGGCTGGCGCTGGTACTTGGACGGAAAGCGCGAGAAGAAGCCCAACACCTTCTCGGATTTCGTCGCCTGCGCGCGCGCGCTGGTCACGGCGAACTACACCTCCGAGAAGAACATCGTGGCCCATGGCGGCAGCGCGGGCGGCATGCTGATGGGCGCGGTCGCCAACCTCGCCCCCGAACTCTTCGCGGGAATCGTGGCCGACGTGCCCTTCGTGGACGTCCTCAACACGATGCTCGACGGCGACCTGCCGCTCACGCCCCCCGAATGGCCCGAATGGGGCAACCCGGCCGAGAGCGAGGAGGCCTTCCGGACGATCCTTTCCTACTCGCCCTACGAGAACGTGGCTTCCAAGGCCTATCCGGCGATCCTGGCGCTCGGCGGGCTCACCGACCCGCGGGTGACCTACTGGGAGCCGGCCAAGTGGGTGGCGCGCCTGCGTGCGACCATGACGGGGGGCGGGCCCGTGATCCTGCGCATCAACATGGAGGCCGGCCACGGGGGTGCGGCCGGGCGCTTCGACCGGCTGGAGGAGGTTGGCCTGATCTACGCCTTCGCGCTGATGGCGGTGGGGAGGGCGTGAGCCGTCACGGCTGAACCTGCGGCGGGCCCACGGGCGCGGCCTCGGCCGGCGGGCTCGACTGGCTGCGCCGGGTCGCCTCCTCGGCCT
>NZ_LSIX01000494.1:0-10269 GCF_001556475.1 Methylobacterium sp. CCH5-D2
GCCCTCAACCCCGCCGCCCCGATCGCGCCGCCCGATGCCCCGGCCGAGACCCTGCTCGGCGGCCTGTTCGGGCTCGACGGCAAGGCGGCGGACGTGCGCGCCTGGCTCGGTGCGGTCGAGACGCACGAACACACACACGCCCACGATCCGAACCGGCACGACGCCGCCATCCGCGCCTTCTCCCTGACGAGCGACGTGCCCGTGCCGCGCGCGGCCTTCGAGATGTTCCTCGACCTGCTGCGCTCCTCCCATGGCCCGAACCTGCTGCGGCTCAAGGGGCTGGTGGCCCTCGCCGACGCGCCGGACCGCCCGGTCGTCGTGCACGGGGTGCAGCACGTGGTGCACGCCCCCGTCACGCTGCCCGCCTGGCCGGACGCGGACCGGACCTCGCGCCTCGTCCTCATCGTGCGTGACCTCGACCCGAGCTTCGTGACGCGGCTCTGGGACGCGTTCCTCGGCCGCCCGCGGCCGGACGCGCCGGATGCCGCCGCGCTCACCGCCAACCCGCTCGCCATCCCGGGCGGCTGACGGCACCGTTCGTGAAGGGTTTCCGCGATCTGAGCGGCCGCCGGCCGCGCCCGTCCCAGACTGGGACGGCTGTGTCGGGAATCGATCGGGGGCGCCTGTGCAGCGGTTCGTTCTGATCCAAGGCGGCCACGTGGCTGGGCCGGCCGTCGGCGCGGGTTGGCGCGTCGATCTCAAGGCGGCGGCGGGCGTCGATGCGGAGGCGATCGCCGGGTGGCGGGGGCTCCTCGCCCGCAACGCCGTGCTCGATCCGCGCACCGATCCCGACTACCTCCTCACCGCCGCCCGGCACCTCGCGGGCGGCGAGACGATCGCCTTCGCGCTCGCCTGGGAGCAGCGGCCGGAGCCGATCCTGCGGGGCGTGGTGCCGCTGGCGATCGCCGAGCCGCTGTTTCGCGCCTCCCGGGCGCGCCCGTGGTGGCCTCCGGGACTCACCGCGCGCTCCCTGGTCGATCCCGGCCGCGGCGCGGCGATCCACGCCGCGGTCGCGGCCCATCTGCGGGCGCGCCCGCGGCCCGTCGCCTACGATCCGCAGCCCCGGGAGGGCGCCCTCTCTGTGCGGCGCCGGACCGTCCCGCCCGAGAGCGTTCTGGGCGTCCGGCCCGAGGGCTACGTCCCGCCGAACGCGACGGTCGAGACGATCCGGGAGCCGGAGCGCGTCCGCGACGCGGTCGAGGCCCTCCTGGCGCTCGACGCGCGGACCGCGCGGCGGCCGATCATCGCCGAGCCGCAGGAAGCCGCCATGGTGCGGGTGGTGACCCGCCTGTTCGCCCGGCGCCAGCAGCTCGCCATCGCGCTGGCGAGCCGGGCGGGCGGGCTGGTGGCCGGCACGATCCATCTGGGCCAGGGCCACGGCGCGATCGCGTGGCGGCATGCGGGCCCGGATCCGGTGCCGGCCTGAGGCGATCCTATCCCTCCGCCGCGACGGGGAGGCGCGTCCGCCGGGTGCGGAACGTGATCGCCGCGTGGCCGAAATAGTTGCCCACGGCGCCCGCCGCGATGCCGGCGGCGTGGGCGACCGCCTCCGCCGGCTCGCAGGGTGCGCCGAGGCGGACGAGCAGCGCCCGCCCGGCGAGCGCCACCGCCGTCACCAGGATCGTCGTGACGGCGTTGACGAGCAGGAAATCCGACGCCTGCCGCAGGCCGCCCCGGCCGAAATCCCGGAAGACCCAGACCCGGTAGACGAAGAAGCCGAAGGCCATGCCGATGCAGGCGGCCCCGACCACGGCCAACCCGTAGGGCAGGAACCAGGACAGGGGAAAGCGCGCCAGCCAGTTGACGAGGGCCGCCAAGCCCCCCGCCAGCAGGAACCGCACCGGCTGCGGCAGGTCGCCGAGGCGGCGGACCGGCCCGGATCCCGCGCGCGGCCGCCTCACGACAGCACCCCCGACCAGGCGAGCACGAAGGCGCCGACCAGCGCCGCGCCGAGCATCAGGCTCGGCCCGTCGTTGAGCGCGAAGGCGACCGGGTCGTCGTCGAGCCGGCCGCGACCCGCCACGAGCCAGATCCGCGCCAGCCACAGGAACAGGATCAGCGGAAAGGCCCAGAGCCAGCCCGCGCTGGCGTAGAGATCAAGCCGGAAGGCGTCGAACATCACGTAGAGCACGAGCGTGACGATGCTGGCGACCCCGGTGCCGGCCCCGAGCACCAGCAGGATCGGCGTATCGCGCGTCTCGTAGCCCCGGCTCGTGGTGGTGCCGGCGCCGCGCTCCTTCCAGCGCTCGACCTCGACGTAGCGCTTGGCGAAGCAGAGCGAGCCGAACAGGAACATCGAGAAGACGAGGAGCCAGGGCGAGGGCGCCACCGCCGCCGCCAAGGTGCCGAGGACGAGACGGGTCGTGAAGAGGCTCGCGAGCACCACCACGTCGAGGATCGGGACGCGCTTCAGGGCCAGCGAGTAGGCCACCGTCAGCGCCGTGTAGGCGGCGAGCGCCGCGACGGTCGAGGGGCCGACGAGCGCGCCGAGCGCGAAGCCCGCGGCGAGCCCGGTCGGCACCGCGCCCGCGGCAGCCGCCATCGGCAGGCGCCCGCTGGCGATGGGGCGGTGGCACTTCGACCAGTGGCGCCGGTCGTCGGCGACGTCCCAGAGGTCGTTCAGGATGTAGGTCGAGGAGGCGACGATGCAGAGCGCCGCGAAGGCGAGCGCCACGTCGAGCATCCGGCTCGCGTCGAGCACGACGCCGCCGAGGATCGCGGGGGCGACGACGAGCAGGTTCTTGGCCCATTGGTGCGGGCGCGCGCAGGCGACGAGGGCGGGCAGCATCGCGGGCGTCGGGAAGACCAGCGACGGCTTGCCGTGGCCGGCCCCGAGGCTTCCGGCAGCGTGCGCCGTGAAGCGCGGGCGCCCGACCGCGATGATCTCGTCGGCCCGCGACCAGACCGGGATGTCGGCCCGGCTGTCGCCCGCGTAGGCGAAGCCCTGCGGGAACAGGCGGGCCAGCGCCTCGGCCTTGCGGCGGCCCTTCAGGTTGATCACGCCGTCGCTCGCCAGCACGTCCTCGAAGGGGCCGTGGAGGGCGGCGACCGCGCGGGCAATGCCCGCATCCGCCGCGGTCGCGACGTAGACCTTGCGGCCCCGGGCCCGCTCGGCGGTGATGTAGGCGTGCAGCGCGGCGTCGAAGGGCAGGAGCTTCGGATCGACCAGCGCCCGGCAGGCCAGCTCCTGCTTCAGCCGCGCCCGGCCCTGGAACAGCCAGAACAGGATGTGCAGGAGCGCCAGCGGCTCCCGCCGCAGGTAGGCCAGCGCGCACTCGACCAGGATGTTGGTGCGCAGGAGCGTGCCGTCGAGGTCGATCACGAGGGGGCGCAAGGGTGCCCCGGCCGCCCCCGACCCGGCCCCGGCCGTCGCCGCGCCGTTCACGGCCATTCCCCCGGACAGTGCCTCGGCCATCTCCGTCTCTGCTCCTTGAGAATGCAGATCGACCTTGCCAGAGACGGCCGATGGGCCGGCGCGACCTTCCGGATTACTTGAGGACGCCGATGGGATGAGCGATCCCGGTCTCAGGCGAGCGCGCCGGCCGGCGCCGGAAGGGCAGGCGGAAGGCCTCCTGAACCGGCACGCCGGCCCGCAGCCAGCGGTCGAGGGGGCATTCGAGCAGGCGGTAGACCGCCATGCCGACCGCGACGCCGAGGGCGATGGCGACGAGGCGCACCGGCCATTGCGCCGACGGGGGCAGGCCGAGCCGGCCCGCGACCTTGCCGAGGGCCGACAGGGTGAACCAGTGCGAGAGGTAGATGCTGTAGGTCGCCAGGCCCATCGGGAACAGCACCCGGTCGGCGAGCGGGAGCCGCAGGATCGTCTCCCGGAAGGCGATGACGAGGACGACGAGGCCCGATGCGCCGGTGAGCCGCAGGATGCGCTCGGCGTTCGCCGCGTCCGCCACGAGGCTCAGCGCCGCGGTGACGGCGAGGCAGCCGACGAGGAGCCAGGGCACGCCGCGCCGCCCCGCCGCCTCGTGGCAGCGGTAGAGCCAGCCCGCGGCGAAGCCCGTCATCAGCACGCTGAAGGGATGGAGATACCAGGCGGGATCGCTCGGGGCGATGCCGAGGACCGCTCCGCACCAGCCCAGCCCGAACAGGGCCACGCCGAACCGCATCGGCGCCGACCCGGCGAGCCGCGTCGCCAGGATCAGCAGCGCCACGAGGGCGTAGAAGATCACCTCGTGCTCGAGCGACCAGCCGACGCCGACGATCGGGTAGCGCGACTGCGGCAGCATCAGGAAGGAACTGACGATCGTGCGGGCCGAGACGTCCCAGGCGTTCCAGGCCCAGGCCGGGTTGGCTAGGCGCGCCGCGACAGCGAGGCCGGTGAACAGCGCGTAGAGCGGCAGCAGCCGCAGAAAGCGGGCGCGCATGAAGGCCAGCGCGCTCGGATAGGCCGACGCCCGCAGGCAGATCAGGTAGCCGGAGACGACGAAGAAGACCTCGACCCCGATCCCGCTCACCGGCAGGTACCACGACCGGGACAGCAGAGCCCCCGAGAAGTGCTTCACCGCGAGGTCGGAGTGGCAGACCACCACTTCGAGCGCCGCCAGCGCCTTCAGCCATTCGAGGTCGGGACGCCGGCCCGGATGTGTCACAGGTCTCTCCACGAGCGGTTGGACCGGCGCCGGGGCGGTGCCGGATCGGGGTGAGGATCGGGGCGGCGTTTCAGGCGTCCGGACCGGCGGCGATCGGTCCGCGCAGGCGCAGGTCCGGCTCCGGCCTGCCGGCCGCCGGCGCCCGTTCCGGGCCGGCCTTCGTCCGGCCGCCGCGGGCCGCGCGCGGGGCGGGCTCGGCGGCGCTCTCGCGCGTCCTGCGGCCGGCCTTCCGGACGGGCGCCGCGCGCACCGGCTCGCGCGCGATCGGCGCCGCGGGATCGTCCGGGGAGAGGCGCAGGCTGAAGAGCGTCCAGTCGACGGGCTGCGGCGCGGCCGCGGTCTCGGGGGCCGCCGCGGGCGCGCTCCGCGCGAGCCCGGCGAGGCCCGCCAGGGCCTCGTCCCGCTCGCGCTCGGCCCGCGCCAGGGCGGCCTCGCCGGACGCGCGGCTCTCGCGCGCCCGCGCCTCCGCCCCGTCGAGCCGCTCCGCGATCTGCGCGGACCTCGCGCGCTCGGCCGCGGCCTCGCTCCGCGCCTCGGCGGATTGCCGCTGCGCCGCGGCCAGTTCGGCCCGCGCCTGGGCGAGGTCCCGGGCGAGCGCGCTCTCCTCGGCCTCGACGGCCGTCCGCGCGGCCTCCGCCCGCGCCCTGTCGGCCTCGGATCGCTCCGCCGCCGCGCGCAGCGCCTCGACCTCGCGCAGATGCGCCGCCCCGGCCTCCCGCCGCGCCGCCTCGATCTCCTGCCGCGCCGCCTCGGCCTGCTGCCGCGCCTCCTGCCGCACGCGAGCGAGATCGAAGCTCAGCGCCTCCTCGCGGGCCTCGGCCAGCTCTGTCGCGGCCGGGCCGGCGGCGGGCCCCGTCGCGGCCGCCGGGACGACGGGGCCGGAGAGGCGGGCCGGCAGCGACGCGGCGAGCCCGGCCGCCAGGGCGACGGCGAGCGCCGCGCCGAGCCCGTAGGCCAGGATCCGGGACGCGCCGGGACGGGGCGCCGGCTTGATCAGGTGGGCCTGCTCGCGCCGGAACTCCGCGACCCAGTCGCGCGGCTCGGCCGGGATCGCGGCGGCGGTCGTCCTCTGGCCGAGGTGAAGGGAAGGTGCGCGCGCGCGGTCGTCGAGCATGTCGAACTCCGCCTGGACTGTATCCGGCCCGGCGAATCCTACAGCGCGACCGCGTTTCGGAAGGTCCGCTGCGGGACTACCCCGAATGGCGGGGTTTCGTCCCCATCTAACCCGTCGCCCGGGCCGTCGGGACGGAATCCTACCCCGTTGGGGCGGGAGCGTCGGTGAAAACTGCATAAACGGCACGCATCCAGAGAAACGCGCAGGCATCAAGGGGACATTTGTGAGCAGGTGAAGCGCTCATCAGTCTCAGCTTCGCGAAGTGGTAACGCCTTAGTTAGTCACCAAAGGAGCAGTGCCTTATCTTTTGTTGTTTCAGGTGTAGTCCGCCCTCATACATAGTCGTTATCGGAACGTATTTGAGCATACGGTCCTTCGCATGGGGCAGGCCCGCATCGAGAGGGTTGCGATATGAATTGTCTGGTCTCGAGTGAACGGCTGGAGGACGCGATCCCACTTTCGGGTGCGGCCGTGGCCATCGTCGGGGATACGGCCCTGTTCCGTGAGGGATTGCGGCACATCTTCGCCGGATCCCCGTTCGACGTGGTGGCCGTCGCCGACCGCCTCGACGGCATCGAGCCGGCCGCGCTCGCCGCCGAGGCCCTCGTCATCCTGCTCTCGATCGACCCGGAGCGGGAGGAGGACCGGGAGCGGATCGCGCAGGCCCGCACGCTCTATCCGGAGGCCGCGGTCGTCTGCCTGTGCGCGGGCTGCGGCGAGGCCCAGGTGCTCCCGATGCTCGAGGCCGGCGTCGCCGCGATCCTGCTGCGCACGGTGGCCGCCGAAACCCTGGTCCAGACCCTCGAACTGGCCCTGCTCGGCCAGCGGGTGGTGCCCCATCTCGCCATCCCGGCGCTGCGCGAGGCGGCCCCGGAGGCGGCCGAGGAGGGCGCCCCGGGGGAGCGGCCGGAGCCGGCGCGGCCAGAGCGTCAGGAGGGCGGCGAGGCCTTCCGCCCGAGCGCCCGCGAGATCAAGATCATCGCCTGCCTCGTGAAGGGCGAGTCGAACCGCGTGATTGCGGACCGCCTCTCGATCGCCGAGGGCCGCGTGAAGGGCCACGTCAAGGCGATCCTGCGGAAGATCCAGGTGAAGAACCGGACCCAGGCGGCGATCTGGGGCATGAAGCACCTCGCCGGCACCGAGATGCCGCAGGGCACCGAGCTGCCGTACGGGGGCGAGGTCCGGGGCTGCGCGGTCGCGGAGCTGGTCTCCGAGGAGATCGACGCGGAGGACCTGCCGGCCGCCGCCGCGGCGGCTTGGGGCGCCGAGCCCATCCACGTCCGGTGAGGACCCGGACCCTGGCGCGCGCCGCCGGCTTCGTCGCGGCGCTCGCCCCGGTCGGCCTGCCGGGCCCGGCGGTGCCGGCCGGGAGGCGCGCGGATCCCGCCGGCGCCGTGGCCTGCCCGGACGGGGCGGTCAGGATCTCGGCCGGCGAGTCGATCCAGCGCGCGGCCCTGCGCGCCGGCCCCGGGGGCACGGTCTGCCTGGGCGCCGGCCTGTACCGGATGCAGGAGGTGGCGCCGCTCGCCGGTCAGAGCTTCCTCGGCGCACCGGGCGCGGTGCTGAACGGCGCCCGGGTGCTGCGCGGCTTCGAGCGCGCCGGCCCCTACTGGCAGGTCCTCGGCCCGCGGCCGCGCGGCGGAGGGCCCGGACAGTGCCGCTCTGGCACCCTCTGCCTGCAGCCCCTCGCCCTGTTCCTCGACGGGGAGCCCCTGCGCCGGGTCGCGTCGCGGGCCGAGCTCGGCCCCGGTCGCTACCTCGTCGAGACCGCGGAGGCGCGCGTCACCCTCGGGGACGACCCGAACGGGCGCCTCGTCGAGGTGGCGAGCACCCGCTTCGCCTTCCGCGGGCGGGCGCCGGACGTGCGCATCCGGGGTCTCCTCGTCGAGAAGTACGATTCGCCCGTCCAGGAAGGCGCCATCGAGGCCGGCGGCCCGGGCTGGCGCGTCGAGGCGACGGAGCTGCGCCACAATTCCGGCGCGGGCGTGGGCATCGCCTCGGGCGGCGTGGTGCGCGACTGCACGATCCACCACAACGGCCAGCTCGGCGCGACGGCGGGCGGCACCGGGATCCTGTTCGAGAACAACCGGATCTACGCCAACAACACCGCCGACTTCGATCCCGCCTGGGAGGCGGGCGGCCTGAAGATCACCGCGAGCCGGTCGGTCGTCCTCAGGGGCAACCGCGTCGAGCGCAACGGCGGTCCCGGCCTCTGGTGCGACATCGATTGCCGCGACGTGCGCATCGAGGGCAACCACGCCGCGGAAAATCTCGGGCCCGGCATCTTCTACGAGATCTCCTACGCCGCCGTGATCGCCCGCAACACGCTGCGCCTCAACGGCGACCCGCGCGCGACCTGGTTCTGGGACGGGGACATCCAGGTCGCGGCCTCCGAGGATGTCGAAGTCAGCGACAACGACATCACGGTACGGCCCGGCGGCCACGCCGTGGTGCTGGTCGATCAGGCCCGGGAACGGGCGCAGGGCGGCCTGTACCGGACCGCGCGCAACCGGGTCCACGACAACCGATTCACGTTCCAGGGCGCCGGCAGCGCCGGCGGCGTCTCGGATGCCGAGCCGGAATCGCCGAACTTCCGCGTGATCCAGACCGGCGGCAACAGCTTCGACCGGAACCGCTACGCCTTCCCGGCCGCCACGCCGCCCCGCTTCATCTGGGGCCACGACATCATCGACTTCGCGCAGTTCCGGGCCGCGGGCCAGGAGCGGGCCGGGATCCTGAAGGCGGAGCCTTAGAGCCTCTCGCGACACGCCCGCCGCGCCGCCATGCGCAGGGGGAGGCCCCCCGTTGATCGGGCGTTTCGTGCGGTGCTCACAGGGCCGGTCGCGCGCCCCGACCGAGGTCGGACGACCCGGACCGGCGACATCCCCCCGTCTGGACGGCATTTACAGTGGATGCGCGCCCGCGCCGCCCGCTTCCGCGAACCCGGAAACTTGCCACTCCGTCCCGGAGGGTGAGACAAACCATGGCAGCGGGGGGAAAACGCCATGCTCAGCGGCTCGGCCATCGTGCGCGTGTCCGTGCTGCTCGTCGTCGCGGGCCTGCTGGCGGCGCTGATGCAGTACCTGTGGCTGCGGGGTACGGGCGAGGCGCCCGCGGAGGTGCCGACGGTCGCCGCGCCGGTGCGGGAGAGGGCCCCCGAGCCCGCGCCGGAGACTGGGGCGGCGCCCGAGGCGGCTCGCCCGCCCGCCCTCCGGGAGCCGGACCGGGCGCAGGCCCAGGCTCCGGCCCAGGCTCCGGCGCAGGTTCCGGCGCAGGCCCGGGCTCCCGAGCCCGCGCCGCTCCCGCCGCCTGCGCCGGATCCGACCGTCCCGGCGCAGGAGAGCGCGGATCCGAGGGCGGTGGCGCTCGTCGATCTCAACACCGCGACCCTGGCCCAGCTGAACGCCCTGAAGGGCGGCGGCACGATCGGGCGCGCCATCATCCAGCGGCGGCCCTACGGCGCCGTCGATCAGCTCCTGAGCAAGCGCGTGCTGAGCCGGGCGACCTACGAGCGCATCAAGGACCAGGTCACCGTGCAGTAGCGCGGGACCGCGGGACAGGTCGGTCGCGCCGTCTGGCGCGCGCCGCCGCCCCCGCCTATGCTCCCCCTCCTTCGGCCGTCGGGGCCACACAATCGGGGCTATTGCGGATGCTGACGCACACCGGGAGCACGATCCTGAGATCCGATCTCGGCGTCGAGGAGACGACGGAGAGCGACAACATCGTCCGCTGGGACGGGGAGCGCCTCTACGTCGAGCAAGACGTCTACCACAACGGGCAGCTCGTCCACCGCAAGTACCGCCGCACCGTCACCGAGCCGGTGGCGCGGGCGCTGCTGGCGGTGATCACCCGCTCGCAGCAATGAGGCCGGGCGGCGCGGCCGCCCTCCCGGCGGCGGCGCTCCTGGCGGGCGTCCTCGCCGCCGGGCCGGCCGGCGCGCAGGCGGTCCAGGTGCGCTTCGTCGCGCCCGAGCGCTTCACGGACGCCGAGAACCGCTACGGCTCGGGCCAGACCCTGCGGGCGACGCTTGCCGAGATCGCCCGGATCTTCGAGGAGACCGGAGCTCGGCGCCTCGCCCCGGGGGACGACCTCGCGGTGAGCGTGCTCGACATCGACCTCGCGGGGATCGAGCGGCCGAGCTTCGGCGCGCCGCAGGGCGTGCGGGTCGTGACGGACGTCAGCCCGCCGCGCATCCGTCTGGCCTACGTGCTGCGGCGGGGCGGGCGAGCGGTGGCCCGGGCCGAGGAGACGCTCACCGACAGCGACTTCCTCCTCGGCGCGCGGCTCGCGACGGGCAGCCTCGCCTACGAGCGGATCCTCGTGCGGGACTGGTTCGCCCGGCGCTTCCCCGAGCGGGGCTGACGCGGGGCGCGGGCCCGGCGCATTGCCCGGCCCCGGCGCGACCCCTATCTGCCCCGCATGGTGACCGGAGGATCCCGCATGCGGCTGCGCCCTGCTCTCGCACTCGTTCTCGTCGGGGCGACCGCCCCGATCGCGCTCGTTCCGGCGGACGCCGCCCGGGCCGCGCCGGCCCCCGCCCCGGCGGCCGAG
>NZ_LSIX01000495.1:0-6148 GCF_001556475.1 Methylobacterium sp. CCH5-D2
GTCCGCGACCGGGCCTGAGGGGCCTTTCCGCGCCGATCGCCTACCCGCCCCGGCGCAGCACCGGGCAAGCCTCGCCGGCGAAGGGCCCGAGGATGACGTCGCCCTGGTTCGGGTTGTTCACGGTGAACGGCGCCGTGCCCTGCAGGCCCCAGAAGCCCTTGCCCATCTGCGGCCGGAACCAGGGATCGCCGAAATCGATGAAGCAGCGGTCCTGCACGGCCACGTAGGCGAAGCTCGCCTGCGCCACGGGCCCGCCCGCGGTCGCGTCGCCGCAATATGCCGCGAGGCTGATCGTGCCCGGGCGCTCCAGCCGCAGGGGCACCGATCGGCCGGGCAGGATCGTCACCGACGGCCCGCCGTCGCGGCTCGCAACCAGCACGAGGGCCGAGCGGTTGTAGACCCGCCGCAGGCAGCCGGCCGCCGCCTCGGCGCTCCAAGAGCCCGCGAGGATCGCCGCAGCCGCCAGCGCGGCACTCCGTCTCCACTGCATCATGGTTGCCGAGATCCTCACGCGACCGGCCCTCCGGCGGAGGGCGCCTGCCGGAGGTGATAGCGCGTCGCGGGCCGCCGCCAAGCCTGACCCGCGCCCCTTCTGCGGCCTGTGGTTGCGTTCGGCCCCGCCGCGATAGCGGTGGACGGCACATCGCCCGTGCTTGACCGGCCCGCCGCCCGACCGCATCGAAAGAACGAAAGACGAACCTACCGACACGGACGCGAGTCCAGGATGCTGCCCGAACCGGATACGAATCCGCATCCGCGCAAGATCATCCACATCGACATGGACGCCTTCTACGCCTCCGTCGAGCAGCGCGACGACCCCGCCCTGCGCGGTCGCCCGGTCGCGGTCGGCGGCTCGCGCGAGCGCGGCGTGGTGGCGGCGGCGAGCTACGAGGCCCGCGTCTTCGGGGTGCGCTCGGCCATGCCCTCGGTGACCGCGCGGCGGCGCTGCCCGGACCTCGTCTTTGTCAAGCCGCGCTTCGAGGTCTACCGGGCGATCTCGGAGGAGATCCGGGCGATCTTCGCCGAGCACACCGCGATCATCGAGCCGGTCGCCCTCGACGAGGCCTATCTCGACGTCACCGAGAACCTGCAGGGCCTGCCGAGCGCGACCGCGGTGGCGCGGGCGATCCGGGCGGCGATCTTGGAGCGCACCGGCCTCGTGGCATCGGCGGGCGTCTCCTACAACAAGTTCCTGGCCAAGGTCGCCTCGGACCACCGCAAGCCCGACGCGCTCTTCGTGATCACCCCCGCGATGGGCCCGTCCTTCGTCGAGACCCTGAGCATCGGCCGCTTCCACGGGGTCGGGCCGGTCACCGAGGCACGGATGCGCGCGCTCGGCATCGAGACGGGCCGAGACCTGCGCGAGCGCCCGCTGGAGGAGCTGACCGCGCATTTCGGCAGCGCGGCCGCCTACTACCACGCGGTCGCGCGCGGGATCGACGAGCGGCCGGTGCGGGCGCACCGCGTGCGCAAGTCGATCGGCGCCGAGACCACCTTCGGGGACGACACCGCCGACCGGACCGTGCTGGCCGAGCGGCTCGCGCCGATAATCGACCGGGTCTGGCAGGCGAGCGTGGCCAAGGGCGTGCGGGGGCGGACCGTCACCCTCAAGCTGAAGCTCTCCGATTTCACGCTGATGACGCGGGCCCGCTCGGGGCCGGCGCCCGTCGGCGACAGGAGCGGGCTGGAGCGCGCCGCGCTCGCGCTGCTCGACGAGGCGATGCCGCTCCGGCGCAGCGCGCGGCTCATCGGGCTCAGCCTCTCCGGCCTCGGTGAGGCGGATGCGGCGGGACCGGTGCAGCTCGGTCTCGAGATCTGACGTTATACAACCGAAGTTCGCATCTTCGACCATTACGACGATCACAGGATGTGTGCTACGAATTAACACACGTGAATTTCTCGACGGCTGCACGGATCGAAAGATCCGTGCGCTGGTCTCTTCGAGGGACGGGATGCCGCGACATTTTCTCAGGAAGCTCGAGCTGTTCACGCGCCTGTCCGCGGCCGACCGGCAGGCGCTCGAGGGCGTGGTCGGCGAGAAGCTGCGCCGCGTCGGGCCGCGCGAGGACATCGTCCGCGAGGGCGACAGCGCGAGCCACGTCAGCCTGATCCTCGACGGGTGGGCCTGTCGCTACAAGCAGCTGGAGGACGGCAGGCGCCAGATCGTCGCCTTCTTCCTGCCGGGCGACCTGTGCGACACGTTCATCGACGTGCTGCGCGAGATGGACCAATCCATCGGCACGCTCACCCCGGTGACCTTCGCGGAGATCTCGCGGGACACCCTCGGCGCGGTCGCGGCGCGCCACCCGCGCATCATGCAGGCCCTGTGGTGGGACACGCTGGTCTCGGCCTCGATCCAGCGGGAATGGACGGTCAACCTCGGCCAGCGCTCCGCGACCGAGCGGCTCGGACACCTCCTGTGCGAGGTGTTCATCCGGCTGCAGGGCGTCGGGCTGACGGAGGGCGACCACTGCGTGCTGCCGACGACGCAGGCCGACCTCGCCGACGCGATGGGCCTCTCCACGGTGCACATCAACCGGACCCTTCAGGAGTTGCGCGGCTCGGGCCTGATCGTTCTGAAGGGGCGCAACCTGACGATCCCCGACCTTGCGGCGCTGCAGGCCGCCTCGCTGTTCACCCCGAACTACCTCCATCTCGACCATGTCGGGCGTCACCTCGACGCCGTTGAACCCCTCGCCGTCTAATCGGTTACGGTCTGTGCGGACCGCCTGATCCCGACCGGCTCGCGCTGCCGACGCTGCGATCCATGAGTGACCGGACCAACCAACAGACCGAGGACGAGAGCCGCGCGGGGAGCGGCCCGGAGCGGGACGACGGCTTCCGCCTCCTGGTCGAGACGATCCCGCAACTGGTCTGGCGCGCGCGCGCGGACGGCGACTGGGTCTGGTCCAGCCGGCAATGGCAGGATTTCACCGGCCAGAGCGACGGCGCGTCCCGGCACGGCGGCTGGCTCGCGACCGTGCATCCGGACGACCGGGCCCGCACCGAGGCGGCCTGGGCCGGGGCCGAGGCGGAGGGCCGGCTCCGGATCGAGCACCGGCTCCTGCAGGCGGCGACGGGCGGCTACCGCTGGTTCGAGACCCGCGCCCTCCCGGCCCGCGACGCCGACGGGCGGGTCAGGGAATGGTTCGGAACCGCCACGGACATCCACGACCTGAAGACGCTCCAAGAGCAGCAGGCCCATCTCCTCGCCGAGCTGCAGCACCGGGTCCGCAACACGCTGGCGACGGTCCGCGCGATCGCCCGGCGCTCCGCCGAGACGAGCGACAGCGTCGAGGACTACGCCATGCATCTCGACGGCCGGCTGAACGCCGTCTCGCGGGTGCAGAGCGCGATCATCCGCAACCCGCTGGGCGACCTCAGCCTGTCCCTGCTGGTCGCCGACGAACTCTTCGCCTACCACGCCCACGAGGGCACGGATTTCACGATGACCGGCCCCCCGGTCCAGATTCCGGCCCGCGCGGCGGAGCGGCTCGCCCTTGCCCTGCACGAACTCGCCACCAACGCGGTCAAGTTCGGCGCGCTCGCGCAGGGGGACGGCGCGATCACGATCGCGTGGACCCTCGAGGAGCGCGGGACGGGACGGGCCCTGGTCCTCGACTGGACCGAGAGCGGCCTCACGCTGGGCGGCCCCGAGAGCCGGCGCTACGGCTTCGGCATGGACGTGCTGGAGCGCATGTTGCCGCACGACCTGCGGGCGGAGGTCGTCGTCGCCTTCCGCGGCGACGGTTTGACCTGCCGCATCGTGATGCCGCTCTGCGGTGCCGCGCAGGCTGCCGCGGCACGGCCGCACGCCTGAGGACGACGGCTGGAGGGAGCCCCCCTCATCCCTGCCCTTGCACGCCCCTCCATCGCCCCTTGTCCGGGACGCGCCGGGGCTCCGGCCGCGCCATCGTTTCGCCTTGCGGGCATGGCCCGAAGGGTCCACTGTCCGCCCGACCTCGCGCCGCCTCCGGGTTCCCGGTCGCGGCGCCCCAGGAGCCGCGACCCTTGTTCATGCTCGACCGACGCGTCCGCCGCACCGTCCCGGTGCTCGCCCTCGCCCTCGCCGCCGGGCTCACACCCGCCGTCCAGGCCGCGCAGCCGCGCGAATCCGCGCCCGTCACCGAGTACGAACCCGCCGAATCCCTCGAGGGCAACTTCCTGGCCGCCTACATCGCGGGCGCGGCCCGCGACACCGGCGCGGCCGCCACCTACTACCGCGAGGCGATGAAGGCCGACCCGCGCAACGCGGAACTCCTCGAGCGCGCCTTCATCTCGATGCTGGCCGACGGCGCCCTGCCGGACGCCTTCCGGGCGGCCGAGCGCCTGACGAACCGCGACGGCGCCAACGGGCTCGCCAACCTCGCGCTGGGCGTGCGCCAGATCAAGGCGAGCCAGTGGTCGGCCGCCCGCCAGAACTTCGCCCGCAGCGGCCGGGGCGCGGCCGCCGACCTCACCGCGACGCTGCTCACCGCCTGGGCCTTCGCGGGCGCGGGCGACGGCAAGAAGGCGCTGGAGACGGTCGGCCGCCTGCGGGGCGAGCGCTACTACAACACCTTCCGCGACTACCACGCGGGGCTGATCGCCTCGGTCGTCGGCGACCAGGCCGAGGCCGAACGCCGCCTGAAGGCCGCCTACGAGGCCGACCGGAACACCCTGCGGGTTGTCGACGCCTACGCGCGCCAGCAGGCGGCCGCCGGCCGCACCGACGTGGCGATCCAGGCCTATACCGACTTTGACAGCCTGATGCCGCGCCACCCGATCGTGCGCGACGCCCTCGACAAGCTGAAGGCCGGCAAGCCGCTGGGCCGCCTGATCACCACCGCCCAGGAGGGCGCGGGCGAGGTGCTGTACGGCCTCGGCTCGGCGGGCTCCACCCAAGGGGACGAGCTGCCCGCGGTGATCTATCTCCGCCTCGCGCTCTACCTCGCCCCCGAGCACGGCCTCGCCCGGCTGACGCTCGCCGACCTTCTCGACCGGATGAAGCAGGTCGAGAAGGCCAACGAGGCCTACGCGCAGATCCCGGCCTCCTCGCCGCTCAAGCTCAACGCCGACATCCAGGTCGGCCTGAACCTCGAGCAGATGGGCCGGGGTGACGAGGCGCTGGCCCATCTCGACGCCGTGATGAAGGCGCACCCCGACGACATCGACGTGGTGACGGCGCTCGGCAACGTGCAGCGCTCGCGCAAGAAGTACGCCGAGGCCGCCGAGACCTACTCGAAGGCGATCGCCCTGATCGGCGACCGGCCGGTGCAGAACTACTGGACGACCTACTACTTCCGCGGCACCGCCTACGAGCGGGCCAAGCAATGGCCCAAGGCCGAGGCCGACCTGAAGAAGGCGCTGGAGCTGGTGCCGGCGAGCCAGCCCGCCGCCCGCGCCCAGGTGCTGAACTATCTCGGCTATTCCTGGGTCGATCAGAAGATCAACATCGACGAGGCCTTCAAGCTCCTCAAGCAGGCCGCCGAGGCCAGCCCGCGCGACGGCATGATCGTCGACAGCCTGGGCTGGGCCTATTACCGCCTCGGCCGCTGGGACGACGCGGTGCGCGAGCTGGAGAAGGCCGTCGAGCTGAAGCCCGGCGACCCGACGATCAACGACCACCTGGGCGATGCCTACTGGCGCGCGGGACGGCGCCTCGAGGGCAAGTTCCAGTGGCAGCACGCCAAGGACCTGAACCCCGAGCCGGACGACCTCGCCCAGATCAACGACAAGCTGAAGAACGGCCTGCCGGACATCGAGAAGCCGACCGCGACCGCCGAGAACCCGCCGGCCCCGGTGGCCGCCCCGCACAACCCGGAGAACCCGGAACTGCCCAAGGGCGCGCCCCAGCCGAGCGAGCCCCCGGGCGCCGCCGACAAGAAGACGGGCGGCTAGACGCGGCCCGCTCCGGCGCCCCGCGGCGGGCAGGCCCGGCCGGCACCTTGCCCGGATCGGGTCGGCCCCGTAAGGCCTGCCCGTCCCGTCCCGTTCCGGAGCGCCCGTGCCCGTTCTCACCACCCGCGCCCCGGCCAAGATCAACCTGACCCTGCACGTCCTCGGCCGCCGGCCCGGGGACGGCTACCACGTGCTGGAGAGCCTCGTGGCCTTCGCGGGCGCGGCGGATCTCCTCGGCCTCGCGCCCGCGAAGGCCACGAGGCTCTCC
>NZ_LSIX01000496.1:0-1237 GCF_001556475.1 Methylobacterium sp. CCH5-D2
GACGCTCCCCGATGACCCTCGTCGCGGTCCTGATATCAAACCCGCAGCGGCCCGCCATCACCGATGCGGTGCTGGCCGAGGCGCGGCGCGTGCTCGCGACCGAGCACCAGCCGCGGGTGCTGCACGGCGAAGTCGCGGCCGAGATCCTGGTGCCGGGCGCGCCCGCCGCGGCCCCGGCGCTCGCCGAGCGCCTGCGCGCGGCGCTCGGGTCCGAGCCGATCGACGTCGCGGTGCTCGGCGCGGACGCGCACCGCCGCAAGCGCCTGTTCCTGGCCGACATGGATTCCACCATGATCGAGCAGGAATGCATCGACGAGCTGGCGGACATGGTCGGGCTGAAGCCCCACGTGGCGGCGATCACCGAGCGGGCGATGCGCGGCGAGATCGCCTTCGAGCCGGCCCTGCGCGAGCGCGTCGCGCTGCTGAAGGACCTGCCGGTCGGCACGATCGACGGGCTGATCGCCGAGCGCATCACGCTCACGCCGGGCGGGCGCACGCTGGTGCGGACGCTCAAGGCGCACGGCGCGCGCACCTGCCTCGTCTCGGGCGGCTTCACCCTGTTCACCGGCCCCGTGGCCGACAGGCTCGGCTTCGACGAGAACCACGCCAACCGGCTCGTCCTCGCGGGGGACCGGCTCGCCGGCACGGTCGCGGAGCCCATCGTCGGCAAGGAGGCCAAGCGGGCGACGCTGATCGACCTGCGCACCCGGCTCGGCCTCGACCCGGCCGAGACGCTCGCGGTCGGCGACGGGGCGAACGACCTCGCCATGATCGCCGAGGCCGGCCTCGGCGTCGCCTTCCGGGCCAAGCCCGCCGTGGCGGAGGCGGCGCGCGCGCGCATCGACCACGGCGACCTCACGGCGCTGCTCTACCTGCAGGGCTTCGGAGCGGCCGAGTTCGTGGACTGATCCCCGGTACGCTGAAGAGATACGGCGCGTGCGGCGCTCGACGGACAAGCTCAGCCGTTCGCCGGACAAAGTGTAGCAGGCATAGGATCCCGCAATCGAGCGTTGACCGGACAGATAGTCATCACGTTCGATGAGGTCGGCATGCTCAAGCACTCCCTCCTGTTCGCGTCGGCGGTCGCCGGCGCGCTCACCCTGATCCCGGCAGCCTCCGAGGCCCAGAACGTCCTGGCCTTCCGGGGCGGCGGGGGCGGCGGCAACGCGCTGGCGGGCGGCTTCGCCGGTCGCGGCGTCGGCGGCGGCGCCATCGGCGGCGGCTTCAACCGCGGCGG
>NZ_LSIX01000497.1:0-14582 GCF_001556475.1 Methylobacterium sp. CCH5-D2
GGCGTCGGCCGCGCGTGCGGGATGGCTGGCGGCCGGGTGCGGCCTCAGCCGCGCAGGCCCGGCGCTTCCTGGCCGGTGCGGGCGACGTACTCGGTGTAGCCGCCGCCGTAATGGTGCACCCCGTCCGGGGTCAGCTCCAGCACGCGGTTCGAGAGCGCGGCCAGGAAGTGCCGGTCGTGGGAGACGAACAGCATCGTGCCCTCGTAGCGCGCGAGCGCGGCGATCAGCATCTCCTTGGTGGCCATGTCGAGGTGGTTGGTCGGCTCGTCGAGCACCAGGAAGTTCGGCGGGTCGTAGAGCATCCGGGCCATCACGAGGCGAGCCTTCTCGCCGCCCGACAGCACCCGGCAGCGCTTCTCCACGTCGTCGCCCGAGAAGCCGAAGCAGCCCGCGAGGTTGCGCAGCGACCCTTGCCCGGCCTGCGGGAAGGTCTCTTCCAGCATCTCGAAGATGGTCTGATCGCCGTCGAGGATGTCCATCGCGTGCTGGGCGAAGTAGCCGAGCTTCACGCTCGATCCGAGCGCCACGCTGCCGGTGTCGGGCTCGGTCGTGCCGGTGACGAGCTTGAGGAGCGTCGATTTGCCGGCGCCGTTGATGCCCATCACGCACCAGCGCTCGCGGCGGCGCACCGCGAAGTCCAGACCCTCGTAGATGGTGCGGCTGCCGTAGCGCTTGTGCACGCCCTTCAGGGTCGCGACCTCCTCGCCGGAGCGGGGCGCGGGCTGGAACTCGAAGGCGACGGACTGGCGCCGCTTCGGCGGCTCGACGCGCTCGATCTTGTCGAGCTTCTTCACCCGGCTCTGCACCTGGGCGGCGTGGGAGGCGCGGGCCTTGAAGCGCTCGATGAAGGCGATCTCCTTGGCGAGCATCGCCTGCTGGCGCTCGAACTGGGCCTGCTGCTGCTGCTCGGCGAGTTGGCGCTGCTGCTCGTAGAAGGCGAAATCGCCCGAATAGGTGGTCAGCGTGCCGCCGTCGATCTCGATGACCTTCGAGACGATGCGGTTCATGAACTCGCGGTCGTGCGAGGTCATCATCAGGGCGCCCTCGAAGCCCTTGAGGAAGCTCTCGAGCCAGATCAGGCTCTCGATGTCGAGATGGTTGGAGGGCTCGTCGAGCAGCATCACGTCGGGCCGCATCAGCAGGATGCGGGCGAGCGCGACCCGCATCTTCCACCCGCCCGAGAGCTTGCCGACGTCGCCCTCCATCATCTCCTGGCTGAAGCCGAGCCCGGCCAGCACCTCCTGGGCGCGGCCCTCGAGGGCGTAGCCGTCGAGTTCCTCGAAGCGGGCCTGGACCTCGCCGTAGCGCTCGACCAGCGCCTCCATCTCGTCCATCCGGTCGGGGTCGGCCAGCGCCGTCTCGAGCGCCTGCAGCTCCGTCGCGACCGCGCTCACGGGGCCGGCGCCCTCCATCACCGCCGCGACGGTGGAGCAACCGGACATCTCGCCGACATCCTGGCTGAAATACCCGATGGTGATGCCGCGGTCGGCCGCGACCTGGCCCTCGTCGGGCTGCTCCTCGCCGGTCATCATCCGGAACAGGGTGGTCTTGCCGGCCCCGTTCGGCCCGACGAGCCCGGCCTTCTCGCCGCGCTGCAGGGCGGCCGAGGCCTCGACGAAGACGAGCTGCCGGCCGTTCTGCTTGGTGATCTTGTCGAGGCGTATCATCGGGTCGCGGGTGCTGAGGAGGGTCGCCGCCGGCCTTACGGCATGGGACGGGCGAGCGGAAGGCGCGGCCGCGGAGCCGGCTCGA
This sequence comes from Methylobacterium sp. CCH5-D2, assembly GCF_001556475.1. NCBI lineage: Bacteria > Pseudomonadati > Pseudomonadota > Alphaproteobacteria > Hyphomicrobiales > Methylobacteriaceae > Methylobacterium > Methylobacterium sp. CCH5-D2. The sequence continues at coordinate 1,753 of NZ_LSIX01000497.1, forward strand.
ATGCCGCCTGCGCGGCGCTCGGTTCGAGATTCGTTCAGTTCAGGATGCGAAGCGCCGCAGAGGGTGGGAAGCGGCGCCTACCTAGCTGCCCGAGAGCGAACATTCCGTTTCCGACCCATGACGGCCATCCAGACCGCAGCATGCGCTTCCCCTAGGCGGTCACGTGTCGGCCACCCTGGAACTTCGGCATAGCGTGGGCTGCCCCAGTTACTTGTACTTCGAGAGAGTGAAACCTAGAAGTCCGAAGGACAAGACAGGCGCCAATCGCTCCCGTCTCTTCTGCGAGCAGCAACAATCGTGACGCTCGACCCCTTAGGCTTTCTGACGAACATACATCTCCGAACTTTTAGAGATGTTATTCCGAGTTTGCGCGCCTCCTTGCCTTCAACATCCATTTTCGTAGAGCAATCATCGTTAAATGACAATCCTGTTATGATCACGCTAATTTCCCGGAACTCGTACATATTTGTTGAAGTAGGCGCGATTGAATATTTGCATGCATTAAAATCGTCGGGTGACCATGGCATGCATTGAACTTGTTTGCACTCTGCGTTGGCAGTTTCAGCAAGAGATATAAGAATGGCTGCCAATTTTAAGCGCATTAGATCGGATCCTCGTTGTGCCCGCCTGCAAAGTGATAAAACCCTAGCACGTGAGACATGCAGTGGGTCAGCAGGGGCGCAAGAGCGATGTCGGCTTGAATGGATAAGCGCTCTTAAGCGGATGGTTGCAAACCCATCAATCGAAAAGGGTATCAGACCGACCTGACCCGGCGCTTCGAGACCGACGGCGAAGCCAACGACGCCCTGTCGAACACGGTCCAGCTTGACGGCGTCGCCCACGCGGGGTCGACGCCGTTTTCTATCCCGGCGGGCACGGTCCCTTATGGCATCTGGCCGAAGACCCCGCCTCGATCCGGCTGATCGAGAGGGCGCTCCGGGCCGGCAAGCCGGTTGCCCGCGTCTGCCACGCCCCCGGCGTGCTGCGTCAGGCCAAGGCACCGGACGGCACGCCACTCGTCGCGTACAAGGCCGTCACCGGCTTCACGAACACCGAGGCGGCGGCTTTGGGCCTGACCGCCATCGTCCCCTTCCTCGTCGAGGACGAGATCAGGCGGAGTGGCGGCGTCTACCCCAGGGCCGCCGACCGGCAGTCCGACGTGGTCGGGGACGGGCTGCCGATCACCGGCCTGAACCGCCGCGCCCGCGAGGCCGAGGACTGCCTCAAGCCGCGGACGTATGCGGCGAGACCGCGGCGAGGGAGGGGGCATGCCGGAGGTCGGGCGGTGTCTTGAAGTCCCGGGCGGCGCCGCGGGAGGCCTGGACGCCGCGCGGAAAACCGCTGCGGTCCCGGTAGGATCTCTTCCGCCCCACATTGCGGCTGTGCCGCGCCGTGCTGGCTTGGGCATCGATCAGGTCGATCGCCGTGATGCCGAGGAGGAGCGCCAGGGCGATGACGGCATTCTCCCGCTTCGGATTGTCCGATCGAAGCGCCGTCATCACCGTCGCGATATCGAGGCCGTCACCGGCGACCCGGCTCCAGAGGCCGAGATTCTTGTCGACCGACAGCGAGAGGATGCCGCTGCCGATCTCCCGCGCACCATAGACGCGCACCAGGGCTTCCTTGCCCTCCATCCCGAGCGCCCGGGTGATGCGTCGGGGCGCCAGCAGTTCGGTCAGCCCGAGGCCGAGGCTGAACCAGCCGAGCCCCTTGGCGAGCCTGTCCGGTACGCCGCGCGAACTCGGCCCGGAACGGAGCACCTTCGGATCGCCCTCGGAGCGCGTGATGTTCGAGAGGCTCGCGATGCTTGAGATGTTCGTCATGATCTCCCTCTCGCGTGTCAGGGTTTGAGAACGACCTTGATGCAGCTGTCCTGCTTGTCCCGGAACGTCCGGTACATCTCGGGTCCCTTGTCGAGCGGGACCTCGTGCGTGATGACGAAGGAGGGATCGATCTGGTCCTCCTCGATCCGGCGCAGCAGGTCGGCGGTCCAGCGCTGGACGTGGGTCTGGCCCATGCGGAAGGTCAGGCCCTTGTTCATCGCCGCGCCCATCGGGATCTTGTCGGCCAGGCCGCCGTAGACGCCCGGGATCGAGATCAGGCCGCCCGGCCGACAGACGTAGATCATCTCGCGCAGCACGTGCGGCCGGTCGCTCTCGGCGAGCAGGATCTGCTTGGCCCGGTCGTAGACCGTGTCCGGCATGGCGGGCGTGACATGGCTCTCCATGCCGATGCAGTCGATGCACTTCTCGGGACCCTCGCCCCCGGTCAGCTCGTTCAGCCGTTCGACGACGTTCTCCTCCTCGAAGTTGATGGTGATGGCGCCCCCGGCCTCGGCCATTTCCAGCCGCTCCGGGAGGTGGTCGATGGCGACGACCTGCTCGGCGCCGAGGAGGACCGCGGAGCGGATCGTCATCTGGCCGACGGGCCCGCAACCCCAGATCGCCACGGTATCGGTGGGCTGGATGTCCGCCTGGACCGCCGCCTGCCAGCCGGTCGGGAAGATGTCGGAGAGGAAGAGCAGCTTCTCGTCGGGGATGCCCTCGGGCACCTTCTGGACCGTCGCGTCGGCGAAGGGCACGCGCAGGTACTCGGCCTGGCCGCCCGGATAGCCGCCGGTGAGGTGCGAGTAGCCGAACAGGCCCGCCGTGGTGTGGCCGAAGACCTTGTCGGCGAGGTGCTTCTTCCGATTGCTCCGCTGACACACGGAGAAGTAGCCGCGCTTGCACTGGTCGCACTCGCCGCAGACGATGGTGAAGGGTACCACGACCCGGTCGCCCTTCTTCACCGTGCCGTTGAGCCCGCGCCCGGTCTCGACGACCTCGCCCATGGTCTCGTGGCCCAGGACGTCGCCGGGGAGCATGGCGGGGATGAAGTTGTGAAACAGGTGGAGGTCGGAGCCGCAGATCGCGCAGCTCGTGACCTTGACGATGACGTCGCGCCCGTCCTCGATCTCCGGATCGCTGACGGTGTCGCAGCGGATGTCTTCCTTCCCGTGCCAAACCAGGGCTCGCATAGCCGTCTTCTCCCATCGGCTGAGGTGCGAGGCCGAATCCTGGCGGGACGACCGGTCCGGGCCAGGGCGCTCGCGGGGATGGTGGTCGGTACTGCAACGAGGCGAACCGGGGCGACGACCGCCCCGTTCCTGCGGACAATCCCCTAGGAGACCTCCGGCGTGAGCGGAGGTCCCGGGTCGAGCGCGGACCGCCCCCGCGGGCGGCGCGAGGCCGCGTCAGACCGGCGAAGGGGCCCTGGTCCGCCGAGGCCGGGTGGAGGGCCGCCGGCGCTTGCCCGAGCATTCCTCCTCGCCGGACGCGCTCGCCGCGTCGGAAATGTCAGACGACCGTCGAGATCGCGCCGGGCGGATGCGTGAGCAACGTCGCCAGCAGGCTGAGGCCGTAGCGCAGCGTCTCGGCATCCGATGCCGCGCCCAGGGAGACGCGGATGGCGTCCGGAGCGGGTCCGACCGCGAAGGCGTCGCTCAGGATGACGGACAGCCCGAGCTGCCGGGCATGGGCCCCGAACTCGCCGCGCCGCCACGGCTCGGGAAGCCGGAGCCAGAGGTGGTGCCCGCAGGGATGCGCGCGGACATCGAGACCACGCAAGGCCTCGCGCGCGACCGATTGCCGGAGGCCGTTCTCCTGGCGGATGGCCGCGACGACCGCATCGAGCTCGCCCTCGGCGATCCACTGCGAGGCGAGCGCGGCCGCGAGGGGCGAGGCCATCATGTTGACGGCCCGTAGCTCGGCGGAGAGCCGTACCGCCTCGTTCGTCCCGGGTACCGCGACGTAGGCGATGCGCAGGCCTGGGCTGACGCACTTGGACAGCGTCGCGATGTGCCAGGTGATGTCACCCGCGATGGCCGCGATGGGTGCCGGAGCCTCGGGCGGCAATGCGCCGTAGGCGTCGTCCTCGATGATCGCGACGCCGTGCGAGCGCGCGACCTCGGCGATCCGCTCGCGGCGCGACCTCGGCAGCGTCGCGGTCGTCGGGTTGTCGAGGGTCGGGACCAGGTAGAGGGCCCGCGGCCGCCCGGCCTTGCAGCATTCGAGGAATGCGTCCGGGTCGAGGCCCTCCTCGTCGCAGGCGACCGGAACGAGGCGAAGTCCGCGGCGCTCGGCGGCCATACGCAGGCCAGGATAGGTCAAGGCCGGCACGCAGAGCGCGTCGCCCGGCTTGAGGATGGCTGCGAGCACGGCGGCAAGGACCGCCTGGGCCCCGCCCCCCACGAGGACGCGCTGCACGGGAAGTGGCCCGAGCCGGCCGCCGAGCCACTGCACCGCCGCGGTCCGGTCCGCGAGGTTCCCGGCGCTGTCCTGGTACTGCATGCGGTCGAGGAAGCCCGGCGAGCCGGCAAGCCTCGACAGACCCGCCCCCATACGCTCGGCCAAACGCGCCAGGACCGGCTGCGGTGGCATGTTCATGCTGAAGTCGACGCTTCCCCCCGGGTCCGGCCGGCGCATCTCGGCGGCCGGTCGCGCGGCGGCGCGAACGAAGCTGCCCCGGCCGGCGGTGGCATCGATCAGGCCCGACCTGCGCGCCACGTTGAAGGCGCGCGTGACCGTGGTGAGATCGACGTTGAGGTGCTTGGCCAGAGCGCGCTGCGGCGGCAGGCGCACGCCCGGCGGCAAACGGCCGGCACGGATGTCCTCGGCCAGCGCCTTCACGATGGCGAGGTATTTCGGGCCTGCGTCGCCGGCTATTGTCGGGTTCCAGGATTCCAACATTGCCCCTGATCTCGCGTTGGCGTATGCATACCCGCACCGGGCAGGCGAGGCGAAAGGCCGCGTTGCCCTGGAGAGAACTTCGACGAGTCGCGGGACTCCGCCAGGAATGTATGGATATCTAAGCCATACATTCGGAGCGCGCAAGGCGCCCCTCCGTGCGGCCGGATGGCGGGCGGTTCAGGAACGTGGACGATGCAAAGGACGACCGATCGATCCCTGATGTCCGTCGGCCTGCGGTGCCGCTGCCCGCGGTGCGGCGAGGGACGCCTGTTCGATGGGTTCATCACCCTCAAGCCGCGCTGCGAGGCGTGTGGCCTCGATTTCAGCTTCGCCGACCCGGCCGACGGACCCGCCTTCTTCATCATGATGACGATGGCCTTCCCGGTCACCGCATTCGGTATCTGGCTCGAGCTCGCCTACGACCCGCCGCTCTGGCTCCATGCGGTCGTGACGCTGCCGCTGCTGCTTCTGGCCTGCGTGCCGATCATCCGGCCGATGAAGGGGCTCTTCATCGCCAGCCAGTACATCCACAAGGCCGAGGAGGGGCGCTTCGCGGTCCCGGAAGTGCCTGTTGTCGGTGCCACGACCCGGGACTGATCGCGCCCCCGGCCCGGCGCGGTCGCGGGCGGACGCGCTGGCGGCATCGCCTGCCCCCGGGCTTGCCGTGACGTCATCCGACCTGACGAGGACCGGGACGATGCTCCCCGCTTCCGACGTGTTCGAGACCTCCCTCCAGGCGCGGCGCGAGGACGGTTGCTACCGAACGTCCATCGGGCGCGTGCGGAACGTCGGCATGCTTCCGACGGCTGTCCGAAGGCATCCGGACGGCAGCCGTCGGCCCGTCACGGTCCTCGATGTCATCCGCGGCCGCGCGGCCGACTTCAACGTCACGACCTCGCTATGTCCCGTACCGCGCCGCCGGCGCGCGGGCGGCGCTGCGGCACCTCGGGGCCAGTCGAGCGGAGCGGGGCGCGCAGCAGCGGAGCGCGGCGGCCTTGATGGCGAGGCTGCGCAAGGCCGGCCTGCCGGTCCTGCCGGGCCAGAGCCACGTCTTGCCGGTCATGGCCGGCGACGTCCACCTCCGTCGCCGGATCAGCGAGGCGTTGCTGGAGCCTCACGGCATCTCCGTGCAGCCCATCGACGACCCGACCGTGCCGCGCGGCGGCGAGCGCCTGAGGATCACCCCGTCGCCGCTGCGAACCGAGACGCACAGGCGGGCACTCGTGGAGGCGCTGGTCGAGGATCGCTCGCGCCTGGGCCGGGGCGAGGTTTCGCTGGCCGCCCGACCGCGGCCCCATCGAGATGCGCAAGAGGTGACCGACATGCTGGCGAACGTTGACGCCCTGCTGCTCGCGCGGTGGCAATTCGGTTTCACGGTGGCCTTCCACATCGTGTTCCCAGCCTTCTCCATCGGGTTGGCGAGCTACCTGATGGTTTTGGAGGGCCTGTGGCTCGCCACCGGCCGACAGGTGTTCATCGATCTGTTCCGGTACTGGATCAAGATCTTCGCCATCGGCTTTGCCATGGGCGTCGTGTCCGGGCTGGTCATGTCCTACCAGTTCGGCACGAACTGGTCGGTCTACGCCGACAAGACGGGGCCCGTGCTCGGTCCGCTGATGGCCTACGAGGTGCTCTCGGCCTTCTTCCTGGAGGCCGGCTTCCTGGGGGTCATGCTGTTCGGGATGACGAAGGTCGGGCCGCGCTTGCACTTCCTCGCCACCCTGATGGTAGCCGTCGGGACCTTCTTCTCGGCGTTCTGGATCCTGTCCGTGAACTCCTGGATGCAGACGCCGCAGGGTTACGCCACGAACGACGCCGGGCAATTCGTGCCGGCCGACTGGTGGGCCATCGTTTTCAACCCGTCCTTCCCCTACCGCCTCGTCCACATGGTCCTGGCCGCCTACCTGACGACCGCCCTCGTCGTCGGCGCGGTCGGCGCCTGGCACCTGCTGCGCGACCGGACGAACGAGGGCGCGCGGACGATGTTCTCGATGGCCATGTGGATGCTTGCCGTCGTCGCGCCCCTCCAGATCCTGGCCGGCGACGCCCACGGCCTCAACACGTTGGAGCACCAGCCGACCAAGGTCATGGCCATGGAGGGCCATTACCGGAGCCACCCCGACGGCGCGCCGCTCATCCTGTTCGGCCTGCCCGACCAGGAGGCCGGCACGGTGCGCTACGCCGTCGAGGTGCCGAAGCTCTCCTCCCTGATCCTGAAGCACGGCCTCGACGAGCCGCTGAAGGGCCTCGACAGCGTGCCGCGGGAGAACTGGCCGCCGGTGCCCGTGGTGTTCTGGTCCTTCCGGGTGATGGTCGGCCTCGGCATGCTGATGCTCCTGCTGGGCTGCCTCAGCCTGCTCGCCCGCTACAAGGGCAAGCTCTACCAGTGGGCGGCCCTGCACCGCTTCGCCCTCGCCATGGGCCCGGCCGGCTTCGTGGCCGTCGTGGCCGGGTGGATCACCACCGAGGTCGGGCGCCAGCCCTTCACGGTCTACGGCCTGCTGCGCACGGCGGAATCGGCCTCCCCGCTCCACGCGCCGGCCGTCGCCGCGTCGCTCACCGCCTTCGTGCTGGTCTACTTCGCCGTGTTCGGGATGGGCACCGTCTACATCCTGCACCTCATGGCGAAGTCGCCGCATCGTGGCGAACGCGGGATCGAGCCCGGGGCACCGATCCGCACCGCCGGCATCACGCCCGCGCCCTGGTCGACCGCGACCGCACCCTCCACCCGGCCGAGTGAGGAGCCCACCATGCTCGCCAACGTCGATCTCTCGGTCGTTTGGGCGCTGATCATCGCCTTCGCGGTGTTCGCCTATATCGTGATGGACGGCTTCGATCTCGGCATCGGCATCCTGTTCCCGGCCTTCAGGCCGGGCCACGAGCGCGACACCGCGATGAATTCCATCGCGCCGGTCTGGGACGGCAACGAGACCTGGCTGGTGCTCGGCGGCGGCGGCCTGTTCGCGGTGTTCCCGCTGGCCTACGCGGTGATCATGCCGGCCCTCTACGCGCCGATCATCGCGATGCTGCTCGGGCTGATCTTCCGCGGCGTCGCCTTCGAGTTCCGCTGGCGCGATCCCGGCCACCGGGCGCTCTGGGATGTCGCCTTCACCGGGGGCTCGGTCGTGGCGGCGCTCGCTCAAGGGATCACCCTCGGCGCGCTCCTGCAGGGCATCAAGGTGGAGGGCCGCGCCTACGCGGGCGGCTGGTGGGACTGGCTCACGCCGTTCAGCCTGCTCGTCGGTCTCGGCATCGTCTGCGGCTACGCGCTGCTCGGCGCCACGTGGCTGGTGATGCGGACGGAGGGGAGCCTGCAGGATCGGTCGCGCACCTTCTCGCTCTGGCTCGGCGCGGCCACGGTCGCGGTGATTGCGGCCGTCAGCGCGGCGACGCCCTTCCTGGAAGGCAAATATTGGGAACGCTGGTTCGCGATGCCGAACGTGCTTCTCACCGCCCAGGTGCCGCTCCTCGTCGCGGTGGCCTCGTTCCTGTTCTTCCGTCTGCTTCGCGGCGGTGCGGAGAGGACGCCGTTCCTGCTGGCGCTCGGCCTGTTCCTGCTCTCCTTCGTTGGGCTCGGGATCAGCATCTTTCCCGACATCGTGCCGGGTCGGATCACCATCTGGGAGGCGGCGGCACCGCATTCGAGCCAGGTCTTCCTACTCGTGGGCGCGTCCGTCTTGATCCCGGTCATCCTGATCTACACGGCCTACTCGTACTGGGTCTTCCGCGGGAAGGTCGACGCGGCGGGGTACCACTGATGGGCACCACCTCCGCTCCCCGACACCCCGCTCCCTTGTGGCGCCGCCTCGTCTGGTTCGCCTTGCTGTGGGCCGGCAGCGTCCTCTCGCTCGGTGTCGTCGCCGGCCTCCTGAGAGCCTGGCTGAAGGCGGGCTGACCCACGGCGCGCGCAAGGTCCGGCGCGAGGGCTACCGCTACGCCAAGGCCGGGGTCGCTCAGGACGGATCGCGTGCCGTCGGCGGCCTCGCGGCGCGTCACCGAGCGCCTCCGATGTAGCGATTGGCGATCATCGAGGCCGCAGTCCGGTTCTCGACCCCGAGCTTGGCATAGATGGCTTCGAGATGCTTGGTCACGGTCCGGTGACTGAGACCCAGGATCTCTCCGATGTCGCGGCTCGACTTGCCCTGGGACAGCCAGAACAGGACGTCCGCCTCTCGCGCGGTCACAGGCAGGCACGTGCGCAATCGGGCGAGGCTCAGCGCCAGATCGTCCTGCGACAGCCGCAAAAGGATCTCGTCGGCCGTCCCGCCGACGAAGCTGAGGCTGTGGGGCGGACCGTTCGGTCCCCTCAGCGTCACGGAGCCGGTCGTCGTACCCGCGAGACAGGCCCGCAGCCACGCGGCAGCCTCGGGAGGCAGGGAGAGGACGCCGTCGGGTGTCGAGGCCAGAGCGGCGATGAGCTGCCCGGCCTGGGGCGTGCACCAGAGGACCCGACCGTCCGCCGAGACCGCCAGCAGGGTCCGGCCCATCGTGTCGAGGGCGGTGCGCGCGCTGCGGGCCGAGCGGGCCCCGGCGAGGTGGGTGCGGATGCGCGCAAGGATTTCGTCGGGGGCGATGGGCTTCGTGACGTAATCGACCCCGCCCGCATCGAGCCCCCGGACAATGTGCTCGGTCTCGCTGAGGCCGGTCATGAAGATCACCGGCACGCCTGCGAGATGCGGCTTCGCCTTGAGGCGGCGGCAGGTCTCGAACCCGTCCATGCCGGGCATGACCGCGTCGAGCAGGATCACGTCGGGGGTGACCTCGTCGACGAGGGAGAGGGCGAGATCGCCTGCGACCGCGATCAGGACCGTCGCGCCGGAGCGCTCGATCGCCTCGGTGAGGAAGCTCAGGGTCTCGGGCGAATCGTCGACGACGAGGACCACGTCCCGGGCGGGCCCGGTCATCGGTTCAGTCATCGATTCAGTCATCGGCTCAGTCATCGCCGACAAGCTCCGTCAGCACGGCGAGGTAGCGGCGCAGGTCGTAGCCGGCGATCAGCCCGCGCATCTGCTTCACGAAGGTCTGCGGCCCGGTTCCGTCCTGTTCCATCGCCGAGAGCTTCGCCTCGATGCCCCGGATGTGCCCGATGCGACCGAGCCGCAGCAACTCCCCGACATGGTCCGCGCCGGGACGGACCGCCGCGGGCACCGCGTCCACCGCGGCGGGTACCGCGTCCACCGCGGCGGCCGGGAGCGCCGCCGCATCCGCATCCGTCCAGTCGAGGCGCAGCAGCGCCATGGTCCGGTCCCGCACGTCGCGCAGGTCGAAGGGCTTGGCGAGGATCGCGTTGTGGGGCGGGCTGTCGCCGCGCACGGGGCCGAGCTCGTGAACGTTGGCCGACATCATCGCGATCGGCCCGGCATGGCCCCGCGCGCGCAGGGTCTCCGCCACGTCCCAGCCGCTCATGCCCGGCATCGCGATGTCCAGGACGATCAGGTCGATGCCGCCCGCCGCCTCCGCCACGCAGGCGAGGCAGGCCGCGCCCGTCCCGGCCTCGCGCACCGTGAGCCCGAGCGGTTCGAGGATGGCGCCCATCAGGGTGCGGTGAGCCGGGTCGTCGTCGACCACGAGGACGGTCCGGCGCGGCCCGGCATAGACCGGCTCGGCGCGCGCCGCCGGCGCGGGCGCGAGGGCGGGCTGCGCCACCGCGGCCAGCATCAGGCGCAGCCGCGCCTGCGTCCCGCCGCCGGGCGCCGCCGTCAGCGCGATCTCGCCGCCGAGGAGCTGCGCCAGCAGGTTGGCGATGGTGAGCCCGAGCCCGGTTCCGGGCGTGCGGCGGGCGGCCGGGGTCGATCCGCGCTCGAACGGCTCGAAGATCCGGGCGAGGTCCGCCGCGGGGATGCCGGGCCCGGTGTCGTGGATCGTGAAGACCGCGACTTGGCTGCGGTAGCTCAGGTCGAGCGAGACGGTCCCGCGGGGCGTGAACTTGATGGCGTTCGAGAGGAGGTTGAGGAGCACCTGCCGCAGGCGCTTCTCGTCGGTGGCGACCACCTGCGGCAGGATCTCGGGCCGGGTGAAGCGGAAGTCGAGCCCCGCCTCGCGGGCCTGGAGCCGGACCATGTCGGCGAGCTGGTCGAGGAAGTCGGCGAGCCGCACCTCGTCGCGGTTGATCTGCAGGCGGCCCGCCTCCATCCGCGAGATGTCGAGCAGTCCGTCGATCAGGCCCGAGAGGTGCTGGGCGCTGCGCCGGATCACCCGGATGCCGTTGAGCCGGGCCGGCGGGATCGTGGGGTCGGTCTCGAGGAGCTGGGCGTAGCCGAGCACGCTGGAGAGCGGCGTGCGCAGCTCGTGGCTCAGCCCGACGACGTAGCGGCTCTTGGCGTGGTTGGCCGCCTCGGCCCGCTCCTTGGCCTCCTGCAGCTTCGCGTCGGTGATCCTGTGGGCGGCGATCTCGGCCTCGTAGAGGGCGGTCTGCCGCAGGGTCTCGGCCTGGGCGACGCGCCGGCTCTCCTGCGCCAGCACGAACAGCCACGCGACCACGCCGAGGATGATCACGAGGGTGAAGAACACGCTGGTCAGCGCGGCGCGCAGCACCGCACGATGCTCCGGATGGGCGAGGCTCGCGCCCGCGTGCACGATGGCGAGGATCAGGCCGATCACCGCGCAGAGCGTCAGCATCACCGCGAGGTAGCGCCCGAGCGGGGCGCCGATCCAGGCGGCGGTCCGGCGCGGCAGGAGGCGGCCGAGCATGTGCTGGGCCTGGGCCTCCAGCCGGCCGTGCGGCTTGCAGAGGTCGGCGCAGCGCGCGTCGAGGGAGCAGCAGAGCGAGCAGATCGGGGCGTCGTAGGCCGGGCAATGGGCCATGTCCTCGCCCTCGAAGGGCAGCTCGCAGACCCGGCAGGCGATCTCGCCGGCACCCCAGTCCCGACGCGGCCGGCGCGCGAGGTACCAGCGCCCGCCCGTCGCCCAGGCGATGGCGGGCGCCGCGCAGAAGGCGATGGCGAGCGTCAGCAGCGGGGCGAAGGGCTGGAACGCCGGCCCCGCGAGCCCGAGATGGACGAGGCAGCCCGCCGTGAGCGCCAGCAGCATCGCCCCGGTGCCGACCGGATTGACCGCGTAGAGATGCGCCCGCTTGAACTCGATGCCGGGCGGCGAGAGGCGCAGCGGCTTGTTGACCGCAAGATCGGCGGCGAGCGCCCCGACCCAGGCCGAGACGACGCAGGCGTAGAGCGGCAGGGTGCTGCCGATCGTCTTGTCGATGCCGAGCATCATCAGCAGCACGGCGATGGCGACGTTGAAGACGAGCCAGACCACCCGGCCCGGATGGCTGTGGGTGAGCCGCGAGAAGAAGTTCGACCACGCGATCGAGCCCGCATAGGCGTTGGTCAGGTTGATCTTGAGCTGCGAGACGAGCACGAAGGCCCCCATCAGCAGCAGGGCGGCCCGGCTGTCCGCGCCCGCCACGTAGCCGAAGGCGACCCGGTACATCTGGGTCGGCTCCGCCGCCTCCCCCGGGGGGACGCCGTGTGCGAGGGCCAGGACCGCGAGCCCGGCGCCGAGCAGGATCTTGGCCATGCCGGGCAGGATCCAGCCGGCGCCCCCCGCCAGCACGGCGAGCCACCAGCGCCGGTCGCGGGGCGAGGCGGGCTCGGGCACGAAGCGCAGGAAGTCCACCTGCTCGCCGACCTGTGCCAGGAGAGCCAGCAGCACGCCGGTCGCGGCGCCGAAGCGCACGACATCGAACCCGCCCCCGCCGCCGTCGAGGCCCGGGAAGGCGGCCGCCGCGCCGAGCGCGGCCGGATCCTGCGCGGCGATGCAGACGAGCGGCAGGAGGTTGAGACCGATCCAGAGCGGCTGCGTCCAGATCTGGAACCGGCTGATCAGGCGGATGCCGTAGGCCACGAGGGGGATCACCGCGCCCGCGCAGACGAGATAGCCGAGCCAGAGCGGCAGCCCGAGGCAGATCTGCAGCGCCAACGCCATGATCGCCGCTTCGATGGCGAAGAACAGGAAGGTGAAGCTCGCGTAGATCAGCGAGGTCACGGTCGAGCCGAGATAGCCGAAGCCGGCCCCGCGGGTGAGCAGGTCCATGTCGACGCCGTGGCGGGCGGCGTAGACGGTGATCGGCGCGGCGGTGGCGAAGATGACCAGCCCGACGAAGAG
>NZ_LSIX01000498.1:0-228 GCF_001556475.1 Methylobacterium sp. CCH5-D2
CCTCGCCGGCGCGCGCCGCCTCGATGGTGGCGTTGAGCGCGAGCAGGTTGGTCTGGCCGGCGATCGAGGAGATCAGCGCCACCACGTCGCCGATGCGCGCGACCGAGCCGTTGAGGGCCTGCACGAGCGCGGCGGCCTGGTCGGCCTCGCCGACCGCCCGCCGGGCGAGGTCGGCCGAGCCGTCGACCTGCCGGCCGATCTCGGCCACCGAGGCGCCGAGTTCCTCGG
>NZ_LSIX01000499.1:0-3774 GCF_001556475.1 Methylobacterium sp. CCH5-D2
GCGGCTTGCCCGCGATGGTCCAGTCCCGCGGGTCCTTCAGCGCCACGTCCTTCGGCGGCTCGATCGTCGCGGCCTCGCCCGCCACCGCGCCGTAGGTGGTGCTGCGGCCGGAGGCGGCATGCGTGATCGTGCCCCGCTCCGTGCGGCACTCGGCGGCCGGGACGCCCCAGCCTTTCGCCGCGGCCGCCACCAGCATGGCGCGGGCGGCGGCGCCCCCCTTGCGCACGTACTCGTGCGAATCGCGGATGCCGCGGCTGCCGCCGGTCGAGTAGTCGCCCCAGACGCGCTTGCGCGCGAGGTTCTGGCCCGGGCTCGGATACTCGGTGGTGACGCGGGCCCAGTCGCAGTCGAGCTCCTCGGCGACGAGCTGGGCGAGGCCGGTGAGCGTGCCCTGGCCCATCTCCGAGCGGGCGACGCGGATCACCACCGTCTCGTCGGGCTTGACCACCACCCAGGCGTTCACCTCCGGCGCGGCGGGCGCCCCGTCGCGGGTCGCGGCCCGCGCCAGGAACGGGATGTGGAAGCCGAGGCTGAAGATCCCGGCGCCGGCCAGCAGGGCGCGGCGGGAGGGGCGGGGGGCCCGCGAAGGGGCCTTCCGGTCGATGCGCATCGCTTCTCCCCTCAGCCGGACTGGCCGCGCTCGGCGGCGAGCTTGATGCCCGCGAGCACGCGGTTGTAGGTGCCGCAGCGGCAGATGTTGGTGATCTCGGCCCGGATCTGCTCCTCGCTCGGGCGCGGGGTCTGCGCCAGCAAGGCCGCCGAGGCCATGATCATCCCGGGCTGGCAGAAGCCGCATTGCGGCACGTCGAGTTCGGCCCAGGCCTGCTGGACCGGATGGTCCATCCCCGGCGCGAGCCCCTCGATCGTCACGATCTTCTGCCCCGTCTCGATGGCCGAGAGCGGCAGCGAGCAGGCCCGCACCGCCGCGCCGTCGACGTGCACCGTGCAGGCGCCGCACTGGGCGATGCCGCAGCCGTATTTGGTGCCGGTCAGCCCGATCTGCTCGCGGATCACCCAGAGGAGCGGGGTGTCGGGCTCGGCATCGACCTCGCGCACGACGCCGTTGACGGTGAGACGCGCCATCGAACCCCTCTCTCTGGAACAGGCGTAATGTATACCGTATCGCCACACGAGGCCGCATCTCAAGGGGCGACACCGGGCGATCGCGGGGCACATCCGCGCAGAGGCCGATGCTCCGCGGGGCGGGGGCACTCGCGCGCACGAACGTCCGCCCGAGGCACGGCCGAGCTGCGAGGATGGGGTGAAGGGTTCCGGAACGATGGAGACGCGCCCGCCCATGCACGCGCTGCCGGCCGCCGTCCTGCGGGCGGAGCCGACCGTCTGGCTCAACCCGCACCGGCGCCCCAGCGCGGCGGTCCTGCCCGGCCTCGCCCTCACCGAGGCCGACCTGCGGGACGCGGAGGCGCGCTGGCACCGCTTCGCGCCGCTGCTCGCCCGGCTCTTCGCGGGGCTCGCGGACGGGCGGATCGATTCGGCCCTCGCGCCGCTCGCGCCCGATGTCGCCGCCCGCGTGCTCGGCGGCGCGCCGGGCACGGTCTGGGTCAAGGCGGACCACGACCTGCCGGTCACCGGCTGCATCAAGGCGCGCGGGGGCGTCTACGAGGTGCTGGCCTACGCCGAGCGGCTCGCCGAAGAGGCGGGTCTGCTGACGGATGGGGCGTCCTACGCGGCCTTCGCCACGGGCCCCTTCCGCGACCTCTTCGCCCGGCACACCGTCGCGGTCGGCAGCACGGGCAACCTCGGCTTCAGCGTCGGCGTGGCGGCGCGGGCGCTTGGCTTCGCGGTCGAGGTGCACATGTCGCACGACGCGAAGGCGTGGAAGAAGCGGCGCCTGCGCGCGCTCGGCGCGCGGGTCGTCGAGCATGCGGGCGATTACGGCCGCGCGGTCTCGGCGGCGCGGAGCGCCTTCCGCGACCGCAACGACGCGCATTTCGTCGATGACGAGAACTCTCTCGCCCTGTTCCTCGGCTACGCCGCGGCGGCGCGCGACCTGGCGCGCCAGCTCGGGCAGGCCGGGATCGCGGTCGATGCTGAGCATCCCCTGTTCGTCTACCTGCCCTGCGGCGTGGGCGGGGCGCCGGGCGGCGTGGCCTTCGGGCTGAAACTCCTGTTCGGCGACGCGGTGCGGCCGGTCTTCGTCGAGCCGGTGGCCGCGCCCTGCATGCTGGTGCAGCTCGCCGCAGGGCTCGAGCGGCCCGTCAGCGTCTACGACGTCGGCCTCGACAACCGCACCGCGGCCGACGGCCTGGCCGTGGCGGGCGCCTCCATGCTGGTGGCGCGGACCGTCGGCGCGCTCGTCGAGGCGATCGTGACGGTGACCGACGACGCGCTCTTCGCCTGGGTGAAGGATCTCTGGGACCGGGCGGGGCTGCGCCTCGAACCCTCCGCGGCCGCGGGCTTCGCCGCCGTCGGCCCGTTCGTCGCCGAGGCGGACGGAAGGGACCGGACCCGCGCCACGCACGTGGTCTGGACGACGGGCGGCGCCCACCTGCCGGACGCCGAGTTCGCGGCCGCGCTGGCGCGCGGCTAACGCGCTGGCGCGCGGCTAACGCGCTGGCGCGCGGCTGACGCGCTGGCGCGCGGCTGACGCGCGGCGGGCGCCGCCCGGGCGCCCGCCGCCACCCCGGATCCGCGGCACGGCGTGGTCAGGCGGCGAGCTTGACGGCGTGCTTGCTCTCGATCGTGCGCCGGATCAGGCGGCGGGTCCGTTCGGTGAAGGCCAGCTTGTCCGCGAGGCAGCTTTCCAAGAGGACGCCGACGCCGAAATGGCCGCTCACGTCGGCCATGGCCACGAGGGCCACGTATTCGGCGATGCGCAGGTGCATCAGGTGGTTCGCCTTGACCAGGATGAACAGGGCCTTGGCCGCCGGGGCCTGGATCTCGGCCAGCTCGCGCCGGAAATCCTCGAGGAAGACTTCCTGCAACCGCCCGTTGACCGTGAGCGGCTTCTCGCCGATCAGCTCGAAGCAGCGGTCGAGCGACTTGATCGTCTTGTCCTGGATGAAGGCGCGGGACTGCAGGGCCTCCTGGATGGCCGGGTCGTGCGCGACCTGGCCCAGCTCCTCGTAGATCTTCGTCGCGCGTTCCGCGTGATGCCGCGCATCGCTCAGCATGCGCACGAAAAGCTCCCTCGGTGTCTTGACCGGCATGGCCGTCTCCTCACGCTGTGTCGTTTCGGACGAAGGCATCCCTCGAATGCCGAGACCGCTTCGCGCCCTCGGCCCGTTCCCTGGCCGGACCGGAGGCGGCCTGCCGTCGGCCGCCGCGATGCGCGGACTGCGCCGCACACCGTGACGCCGCGATCGATGCCGCAGCGAAGCGGAGGGTGGATTATGCGTCCGGGACGATCCTCTGCTTGATCGGGCGAGACATCGGCCGCGGCGGGGGCCGTGCGCCCCGCGACCGGGCCGCGCGTCCCCCCGGATCAAGCGGGGTCGGCAGCTCGGCGCTACCGTGCGGCCGACGGCTTGCGAGCGGGCAGGGGACCTCCGAGAGGGCAGGCGGCCTCGCGCCTCGCTCGGGACGCGGTCCTGGTCCCGTCGGCAGGTCCTCCTCTTCCAGCCCGGAGACACCCTCATGAGAACATTGCGGATCGCGTCTTTGGCCTGCGCCGCCCTGCTCGTGGGCGGCGCGATGGCCGAAGCGCGCGGCTTCTATGGCGGGACAGGCTTCCGCGCCGGCGGCGTCCGGGGCGGCGGCATCCACGGCTACCGCGGCGCGGTAGCGGGGGGCTATCGGGGCCGCTACGGCGGG
>NZ_LSIX01000500.1:0-1652 GCF_001556475.1 Methylobacterium sp. CCH5-D2
GCTTGTAGGGCGCGACGCCCGCCTGCGGGGTCTTGAGCGCCGATTCGCGGGCCTGGAAGTAGTCCTGCACCAGGGCGATGCGCTCGGACACCGCGTCCTCGACCTGCGGGTCGAAGACGAGCGGCACGCCCGGCACGTAGTCGAACAGGGTGTCGAGCTTGTCGTAGAAGAGCGGCATCCAGTGTTCGAGGCCGCTGTAGCGGCGGCCCTCGCTCACCGTCTCGTAGAGGCGGTCGTCGCGGGTCACCGCGCCGAAGCTGGTGATGTAGCCCTGGCGGAAGCGCCGGATCGTCTCGGTGGTGAGCTGCACCTCGCTCATCGGCACGAGGTCGAGGGAGCGCAATTGCCCCACCGTACGCTGCGTCTCCGGATCGAAGGCGCGGATCGATTCCAGCGTGTCGCCGAAGAAGTCGAGGCGGATCGGGTTCGGCAGCCCCGGCGGCGAGAGGTCGAGGATGCCGCCGCGCACCGCGTACTCGCCGGTGTCGCGCACCGTCCCCGTGCGCAGGAAGCCGTTGGCCTCGACCCAGGCCACCACCTTGTCCATCGACACGACGTTGCCGATCGCCGCCGAGAAGGTCTCGACCGCGATGCGGTCGCGCGGGGGCACGCGCTGCACCAGGGCGTTGACCGTGGTGAGGAGGATGCGGGGCGCTTCTTCCGTGGAGCGCGACCGGGTGAGGCGCGAGAGCGCGGTCATGCGCTGGGCCGAGACGGCGGCGGTCGGGGAGGTGCGGTCGTAGGGCTGGCAGTCCCAGGCCGGCACGCTCATCGCCTCGATCTCGGGGGCGACGAAGCGCAGCGCGCTCGCGAAGGCCGCCGAGCGCCCGGAATCGCGCGCCACGTGGACCAGCACCGCCGGGCCCTCGTGCCCGCGCGACAGGGCGCGGGCGAGGTCGGCCACCACGAGGGCGTCGAAGCCCTCGGGCACGCCCGCCAGGACCGGGCTGTCGCCGGCCTTGAGGGCGTCGATCGCCTTGGTGAGCGGCGCGGATTTCGGCAGGGCGAAGCGCGCGACCTGCGGCTTCGGTGCGGGTGCCGGGGGCTTGGGCTGGGGTTTAGCCATCTGGATCGTGCTGTCGATTCTGTTCTTCAAGACCCGCGCCGTCTCCCTCCCCCGCAGAGGGGGAGGGAGCGCGCAGCCGGGGCCGCGCGCCGTCGTCGGTCGCGCCCGATCAGTGGATCGGCGCGTCGTGCTTGTGGAACGCCTTGAGGCGCCGGTAGACCGCGGTGTCGTAGTTCTCCGGCACCGCGCTCTCGCCGGTGAGCCAGCCGAACAGGTCGCGGTCCGGCACCTCGATCAGCGCCTCGAACGCGGTCAGCTCCTCGTCCGAGAGCGTGCCGATCTCCGCGTCGGCGAAGCGGCCCATGATCAGGTCCATCTCGCGGATGCCCCGGTGCCAGGCGCGGTAGAGGGTGCGGCGGCGGCGCGGGTCGAGATCCGCGCTGGAGCGGGTGGTGCCGGACATCGGACGATCCTGGGCAATGGTGGTCGCCCGCTCATGTAGAGTCTCCGGCCGCCAGATGCGAGCGCGACGCGTCGGCACCGGGACGGGGCAGCGCTGCGCGCCGTGCCGCCTCGCCGCGCTGTCCGAGAAAGCGCGGGTCCCCTCTCCCATAGGGAGAGGTCTGCTTTCGCAGAAAGCCGGGTG
>NZ_LSIX01000501.1:0-482 GCF_001556475.1 Methylobacterium sp. CCH5-D2
CGGGGCGGAGGCGGGCTCTCCGGCGGCCGCGTGGCGACGACCGCGACGTAGCGCGGCCGGATCGGCGTCGCGGCGGCGGAGGCCGGGAGCGCGAGGTGGGGGGCCTGGGCCGGAAGGCAGCAGGCATGCGCGCGGCAATGCGCCCTGTCGGCCGGTGCGGACCCGTCCGGGTGCTCGGCGCAGAGCACGGAGAGGCCGTCGAGTCCGGCGGGCGTCGGCGCGAGGGCACCCAGGAAGGCCTGGAGCAGCAGCGCGTAGAGCGCGGCCACGGCGATGACCGCGCGGCGTGTCGCCGAACCGGTCGAGCGCCTGCACATGCGCGCCTATAGGCACGACGCGAAAACGGCCGTCAACCGTGGCCGTGCGCGATCCCCGATGTCAGCGCTCGGCCGAGGGCCGGCCGCGCTGGGCCGCCTCGCGCAGGACGCGGGCGAGTTCCTCGGCGGAGTAGGGCTTGCGCACGAGCTCGAAGCCGTGGGCGT
>NZ_LSIX01000502.1:0-5404 GCF_001556475.1 Methylobacterium sp. CCH5-D2
GCAGGGCTCTGCCCTGCACCCGCCAAAGGTCTCGACCTTTGGAAACCGGGACCGGCGCTCAGCCCTCCCGGGCGCGCGCGCGCAGGATGAACTTCTGCACCTTGCCGGTGGAGGTCTTCGGCAGCTCGCCGAAGACGATGTGGCGGGGCAGCTTGTAGGGGGCGAGGTGCTCGCGGCACCACGCGATCAGCGCCTCCGCCTCGGCCTCCGCGCCGGGCTTCAGCTCCACGAAGGCGCAAGGGCTCTCGCCCCATTTCGGGTCGGGCCGCGCCACCACGGCGGCGGCCGCCACCGCCGGGTGCTTGAACAGGGCGTCCTCCACCTCGATCGACGAGATGTTCTCGCCCCCCGAGATGATGATGTCCTTCGAGCGGTCCTTCAGCTGGATGTAGCCGTCGGGGTGGCGCACCCCGAGGTCGCCCGTGCGGAACCAGCCGCCCCGGAAGGCGGCCTCGGTCGCGGCCGGGTTCTTCAGGTAGCCGCGCATCACCACGTTGCCGCGCATCATCACCTCGCCGAGCGTGGCGCCGTCGGCCGGCACCGGCGCCATCGTCTCGGGATCGCGCACGTCGAGCCCTTCGAGCACCGGGTAGCGCACGCCCTGGCGCGCCTTCTTGGCCGCCTGCTCGGGGCCGCTGAGCGCGTCCCAGTCCGCGTGCCAGGCGTTGACCACCGCCGGCCCGTAGCTCTCGGTCAGCCCGTAGAGATGCGTGACGTCGAAGCCCGCCTCCCGCATGCCGGCGAGCACCGCCTCGGGCGGGGGCGCGGCCGCCGTGAAGAAGGCGACCCGGCGGGGCAGGGGGCGCCGCTCCGCTTCCGGCGCGTTGATCAGGAGCTGCATCACGATCGGCGCGCCGCACAGATGCGTAACCCCGTGCTCGGCCATCAGCGCGTACATCTGCGCCGCCCGCACCTGCCGCAGGCAGACATGGGTGCCCGCCACCACCGAGAGCGTCCAGGGAAAGCACCAGCCGTTGCAGTGGAACATCGGCAGGGTCCAGAGATAGACCGGGTGCTGGCCGAGGTTGCAGGTGACCACGTTGCCGAGCGCCAGCAGCGCCGCGCCGCGGTGGTGGTAGACCACGCCCTTCGGGTCGCCCGTGGTGCCGGACGTGTAGTTCAGGCTGATCGCGTCCCACTCGTCCTCAGGCGACACCCCCTCGTGCTCCGGGTCGCCCTCCGCCAGGAAGGCCTCGTACTCGGTCTCGCCCAGGCGCTCGCCCGGCCCGTCGTACTCAGGGTCGTCGTAGTCGATCACCAGGGGCGGGGCGTCGAGCCGGGCCAGCGCCGGGGCGATCGTGCGGGCGAATTCCCGGTCGGTGACCAGCACCTTCGCCTCGCCGTGGCCGAGGCAGAAGGCGATCGCCGCCGCGTCGAGGCGGGTGTTGAGGGTGTTGAGCACCGCCCCCGTCATCGGCACGCCGTAGTGGCACTCAACCATCGCGGGCGTGTTGGCGAGCATCACCGCCACGGTGTCGCCGCGCCCGATCCCCCGGGCGGCCAGCGCTCCGGCGAGGCGGCGGCAGCGGGCGTAGAGCTCGGCGTAGGAGCGCCGCAGGGGCCCGTGGATCACCGCGACCTGGTCCGGGAAGGTGCGGGCCGCCCGCTCGAGATAGCCCAGCGGGGTCAGCGGCTGGTGGTTGGCCGGAACCCGGTCGAGGTCGCGGTCGTAGATGCTGTCGCGGCGCATGGCCCTCCCTCCGGGCTCGTCGCACGGCATCCGGGCGGCCCTCGGCCACGACACTATCCCGGACGCGGCGCCGATCAATCCGCCGGTCGCGGGGCCTTCAGTGCCGCGGCCGGCTGGCCGGATCGCGCAGGTGCCGGGCGAGCTCGAAGCCGATCTCCAGCATCAGCCCCTCGATCCGGGCGGTGAGGTCGGGCCGGCGCAGGGCCTCGGAGAGGTTGCGCAGGGCGATGGCGTGCTCGGCCATGCGGTTGACGGTCCGCTCGGCCTGATGCTGGCCGGCCGCCGCGGTCTCGGTGAGATCGAGCGCGATGCCCCGGCCCGGTCCGACCCGGCCCGCCGCGTCGCGCTCGATCCGCCCGCGCATCAGCAGCCGCCGCCCGCCCGCGCGGAACTCCGCCTCCAGCGGCCCGCCGGCCTCGCCGACCGCGTGCAGGTAGCTCTCGATGCGGGTGCGGTCCTCCGGGTGGGTCCGGTCGAGGAAGTCGGCGAGCGGCAGGCCCGTCGCCGCGACCGCGGGGTCGAGGCCGAGCAGCGTGGCCAGCGGCGCCGAGAGCATGAGGGTGCCGGCCCAGTGATCGTGGGTCCAGCTTCCCACGATGCCGGCCGCGTCGAGCATCGCCTGCGGGATCGGGGGATCGTCCGCGCCGGGATCTGCCATGGATCTCCTCTGCCGCATCCGCCTTCATAAACCTGAGGTTAACAGAACGGGGGTGCCGCCCGGAGTCGGATAAACTTAGAGCAATCAGATCAACGAGAAAAGGTCGCCCCGCGGGATCCGCGTGAATCTTAACCTGAGGTTATGAAAATCGACCTGACGGCCGCCTGCCGGAGCCGGCCGCCGCCGGGCGTGGGGCCGTGCGCGGATGCGGCCTTAACCTCCCTTTAACCATACTCCGCGCTTTCTGCCGAACGGAGCATCCTTGGGTCACAGGACACCTTGGTCACGGCAGGCCGCGCGCGAGCGACGCGGCGCCCCCGAGGATGCCGGAGCCGCCGCGCGGGCGGCGCACGGGGGCTGCCGGCATGAAAGCGATCACGTTCGTCACCCAGAAGGGCGGGAGCGGCAAGAGCACGCTCTGCATCTCGCTCGCGGTCGCCGCGCAGGAGGCCGGCCACACGGTCTGCATCCTGGAGATGGACCGGCAGGCCACCGTCTCGGACTGGCTCGACCACCGCACGGCCCCGGGCCCCGAGGTGGCCCAGATCGACGCCACCCAGATCGAGGCCGTGATGGAGCGGCTGGCCGAATCGGCCTACGACTTCGTCTTCATCGACACGCCCGGCGTCGATTCGCCCGGCACGCTCTCGGCGATCCGGGCGGCGGACCTCTGCATCATCCCGTGCCGGCCGACGCCCGCGGACCTGCGCGCCTTCAAGCCGACGCTCGCCGCCGTCTACCGGCTGGAGAAGCGCTTCGCCTTCGTGCTCAACCAGACCCCGCCGCGCTCCTACCGCATCCGCGACGCGGCGGACGGGCTCGCGGTGCTGGGCATCCTGCCCGACGTCAACATCGTGGCCCGCACGGACCACCAGGACGCGATCGGCCTCGGCCAGGGCGTCACCGAGTTCAACCCGAAGGGCCAGGCCGCCGACGAGGTGCGCCGGCTCTGGACTTGGATCGAGCGGCGCGCCCAGGCCGGCACGCGCGGCAGGATGAAGCATGTCGAAGCCGCCTAAGCTCAGCCTCGCGGCGATCGTCGCCTCGGCGACGCCGGCGAAGTCGTCTCGGAGGGCGTCCCCGAAGGCGAAGGCCGCCGCCAGGACGGCCGAGGGCGGCGCCGACATCGTGCGCCTCGACCTGCCCCAGAACCTGCCCCAGCACCTGCCCCGGAACCTGCCCCAGCACCTGCCTTCAGACCCGTCCCCGCGCCGCGCCGCCGCCACCCTGAAGGAGCGGGCGCGGCAGATGTCGGTCTACCTGGAGCCGCCGGTCTACGACCAGCTCCGCGACCTCGCGCATGCCGAGCGCACCAAGATGCATGCCCTGATGCTCGAGGGCCTCGACCTGCTCTTCCGCCAGCGCGGCGCGCGCTCGATCGCGCAGCTCACGGAGCCGGAGGAGGGCTGAAGGCCCGGCTGAGTCCGGCTGAGACCGGGCCGGGGCCGGGCCCCCTGAACGGCCGTCGGCGGCGCCGTTCAGGCTTCCTTTACGGCGTTCGGCCAAATCTCGCCCTGTCCGGTGCCGGCCCGCCTCGCGGCCCGCCGGACCGGGAGCCGGCGTATCGGGCTCCCGCGTGGCGTATCGGGAGTTGGCCGAGTGGGTGGCATGGCGCGCAAGACTCTCGCGGAGACGCTCTCGCGGGTGGCGGCACCGGACCGCCCGCGCGGCACCGCCCTCCGGACGATATCCGTGCGCCTCGCCGCCGTCTCCGCGGTGGCGCTGCTCGCGGCCAATTGCAGCACCAATCCCCAGAAGCTCGCCGCCGGCCCGGGTGCCGGCAACGGCATCGACCCGAAATACGGGGTCCGGGCGAGCCCGCGCCTCTACAACGAGGGCGACGTGATCCCGAAGGGCGGCGGACGCCGCTTCTCGGGCAAGCCCTACGTGGTGGCCGGCCGCACCTACGTGCCGCGCGAGGACGCGCGCGGCTACGTCCGCGAGGGCATGGCCTCGTGGTACGGCGCGGCCTTCCACGGCCGCCAGACCGCCAACGGCGAGGTGTTCGACCGCCACGCGGTCGTGGCCGCCCACCCGACCCTGCCGCTGCCGAGCTACGCCCGCGTCACCAACACCACCAACGGCCGCTCGATGGTGGTGCGCGTCAACGACCGCGGCCCCTACCACGCCGACCGAGTGATGGACGTGTCCGAGGAGGTCGCCCAGGCGCTGGAATTCCACCGCAAGGGCACCACCCACGTGCGGGTCGAGTATATCGGCAAGGCCTCGGTCGCCGGCAGCGACGACCGCAAGCTGATGGCGACGCTGCGCACCGACGGCCGCCCGGCCGGCCTGCGCGGCGGCTCCGTGATGCTCGCCGACCTCGGCCCCTCGGAGGAGCCGGAGGCGCTGGCCCGCGATCTGGCGAAACCCGCGCGCGCGCCGCTCGCCTTCAAGCCCGCGCCCGAGCGGGAGGCGGAGGAGCCCCGCCCCGCCGCGCGGCCCGCGCCGGTCCTCGTCGCCCGCGCCTCGGTCGGCGTGCCGCCCGCGCTCCAGCCGACCGCGCCGCGCGGGGCCGCCTTCAGGCCGGTCGCGGTGGCCGGGCTGAACCCCGCCCTCGACGCCCGGCCCGCGGGCAAGGAGCACCCGAAGGGCGAGGCGAGGGGACAGGCGAAGGCCCAGCCCAGTGCCCGGCTCGCGGCGGCGGAACCCGCCCTGCGCGGCGCCGCGATGGTGGCACCGGCCAAGGCCGGCGCGAAGGCGCCTGCCACCGCATCCGCCGCCGCATCCCCTGCGAAGCCCGCCGCGGCCCGCCTCGCGGCCGCGCCCGTCAAGGCCCAGACCGGGGCGCCCCACGCATCCAAACCCGCGGCGGCCGTGGCCCAGGCGGCCAAGTCTTCTCCGGCGCCCGCCAAGCCCTCCGCGGTCGCCGCCAAGGCAGCGGCCGTCCCCGCCAAGGCGCAGGTCGCCGGCAAGCCCCACCGCGGCGACCGGGTGGCGGCGATCTACTGACGCGGCTCAGGTCAAACGCTCCGCTGTACGCGGATCCCTCCCCGGGTGCGGGCAGGGCGATCGCATATGGCGGGGGTCGTCTCCGAGATCGCCACTGGAACCGC
>NZ_LSIX01000049.1:0-237 GCF_001556475.1 Methylobacterium sp. CCH5-D2
GTGCTGGCCGCCGCGGTGCTGCTCGGGCTCGGCGCGAGCGGGTTCGCGGGCTACGTCATCGCCGGCCAAGAGCGGCCCTACGCCGTCCAGGCCGTGGTGCCGGCCGGGACCGGCCCCTTCGCCTGGAAGCGCCCGCCGGGTCCGGCCGGGCCGCGGCCGGCGGTCGTCGATCTCGACCCCACCACGACCGGCGCCATCCTGGCCCGGTCCGCCGCGGCGCCCGCGCCGGTCGTGGTG
>NZ_LSIX01000503.1:0-4449 GCF_001556475.1 Methylobacterium sp. CCH5-D2
CCTGCCGCGCGAGGACGGCCGGGTCGTCGGCCCCGGGCCGGGCCCGGAGACGGGCGATGGTCGCCTCACGCGCCTTGGCGGCTGCGGCGAGACGATCGACGAGCTGGTTCTCTTTGAATTGACCCATGTGGACTCCCTGGACGGGCCGCACCCGCGGCGGATGGGAAAGCCGGGGAGGCCGCTCCGGTCGAAGCGGCCTCCCCGGCGTCGGTCCCGCCGAGACGAGGCTCGGGCGGAACGCGGGCCTGCCTCAGGCGGCCTTCAGGTTTCCGGCCGACTGCTTGCCGGTGCGGCGGTCTGTCTCCATCTCGAAGGAGATCCGCTGGCCCTCGCTGAGGGTCTGCATGCCCGACCGCTCGACGGCCGAGATGTGCACGAAGACGTCCTTGCTGCCGTCCTCGGGCTGGATGAAGCCGAAGCCCTTGGTGCCGTTGAACCACTTCACGGTGCCGATGTTCATGGGAATGCCTCTGGTCTGGATGTTGGTCTGGGTGTCTGGTCGGATCGTCGATGCGCTCCGGCGACCGTAGGGTCAGCCGATGGCGGCCAGCACGATCCTGCGCAGTTCTTCGCGGGTCAGGCCGCAGGATTGGGGGCTCCACGGCGCGGGGCCGAAGACGGGCCGCACGGCAGCCTGCGGACGGAGCTGTGCCGTCGCGGGCTTCGGATCAGGAATGGGATGCATGCATGTCCATGGGCCGTGTCGGCTCTGGGCGCGGCACGGCGGGCGTATTTCGGAGCGTTGCACGACGCGGCGTGCAGCGGGCGCGCTGCGGTTCGTGCAGCGATCAAACGTCGATGAAAGCGGAAAACCGGACTCGGCGCTCGATCAAGAGCAAGAGAGCGGGCCGACAGGATCTGGTCCGATGCATCGATACGTACAGATCTGCGGCCGAATTATCAAGCGAAATTTCAGAAACACGCCGCCTTTTATTTGTTTTTCGCCATTGGAGCCGGCCGAATTTCAGCGGTTTCCGCGTTGGAAATCAGGCGCGTGGGCCCATCCATCGGTTCGGATCCGACAGCCCTCGTCCTCCCGCATTGTCCGCAGCGGGGTCGTGTGGGGGCTGCCGGTCAGGCCGCGCCCGTCTCGGCCAGGATCCAGGCGAGCGTGCCGGGATCGGCCGCCTCCACGGGCAGGTGCAGGATGATCGGCGTCTCGTAGGGGTGGCGCGCCTTGAGCGCCGCCGCGAGTTCCGGCCCCAACCCCTCCCGGCTCTTCACCAGGGCGACGACCTCCGCGCCCCGCTCGACCGCGCCCTTCCAGGCGTAGACCGAGCGCATCCCCGGCAGGACGTTGACGCAGGCGGCGAGCCTGTCGCGCACGAGGCTCTCGCCGATGTCGAGCGCCGTCTCGGCATCGGCGAACGTGGTATAGACGAGGAGCGCGCGCTCCATGCTATGGCTCTCCGCAGAGGATGGAGCCGGGATTGAGGCGAGCCGGCGCGCCGGCGTCAACCCGGGGATGAGGGTGGATCCGACGCGCATGCGCTTCCAGAAGATCGCCTTCATCGCGAGCCCGACCCCGGATGCGCGCGAGGCCGCCGACACCCTGATGCGGCGCTACGACAACGTGCCCCCCGAGGAGGCCGACGTGGTGGTGGCGCTCGGCGGCGACGGCCTGATGCTGCAGGCGCTGCACCGGTTCATGGACGGCGCCAAGCCGATCTACGGGATGAACCGCGGCACGGTCGGCTTCCTGATGAACGAGTACCGGCGCGACGACCTCTTGGAGCGCCTGGAGGCGGCCCACCGCAGCGTGATCCATCCCCTGCTGATGGAGGCGCACGACACCGAGGGGCGCAGCCACACCGCGCGGGCGATCAACGAGGTCTACCTGCTGCGCCAGACCCACCAGACCGCCAAGCTGAAGATCGCGATCGACGGCCATGTCCGGCTGGAGGAACTGATCGCCGACGGCGTGCTCTGCGCCACCGCCGCGGGCTCGACCGCCTACAATTTCTCCGTCGGCGGCCCGATCCTGCCACTCAACGCCAAGCTGCTCGCGCTGACCCCGATCTCGGCCTTCCGCCCCCGGCGCTGGCGCGGCGCGCTCCTGCCCGACTACGCCCGCATCCGGGTCGACGTGCTCGACGCCGCCCACCGTCCCGTGGCGGCGGTGGCCGACCACACCGAGTTCCGCCGGGTCTGCACCGTCGAGACCTGGCTCGACCGGGGAACCGAGCTCGTCCTGCTGCACGATCCCGGCCACAGCCTCGACGAGCGCATCCTGCGCGAGCAGTTCGGCTGACATCGTCGCGATCGGGTCTCGTTAACCCTCGATCTTTGCGGAGTGTTGAGCCGCCCGTGGCCAGTCTCGGCGACCAGACGCCGAAGGCCGCGCCCATGAACATGCACATGAACATGCATCCGACCTTCCTCGACCCCCAGCCGACCGCGTCCGCGCCTGCCGGCCTGCGGGCGGTCGCCGACGGGCTCGGCTACGCCTCGGACTGGAACTGGGCCTGGGAGAACTACAAGCCGATGGTGCTGGCGCTGGCGAAGGCCCACGGCCTGCGCCGCCACCTCGAGATCGGCGGCGGGCGCGACCCGCTCTTCACGCCGGACGAACTCGGGGCTCACGGTCTCGCGGTCACGCTCAACGACATCTCCGAGCACGAATTGATGCTGGCGCCCCCGGCCTTCGCCAAGCTCTGCTGCGACATCGCCGCCCCCGACACGGTGGCGACGGTGGGGCGCGAGCGCTTCGACTTCGCCTATTGCCGCATGGTGATGGAGCACGTGCCGGACGTGGCCCGGATGTGGCGCAACGTCCACGACATCCTGACTCCGGGCGGCGTCGCGCTGAGCTTCTTCCCGACCCTGTTCGCGCCGCCCTTCGTGCTCAACGAGCTGATGCCCGAGCGCCTCTCCCGCGCGATCGTCCACACCCTCTTCCCGGACCGGCACGACGACGGCGACAACCCGAAATTCCTGGCCCATTACAACCTCTGCCGCGGCTCCGAGGCACCGCTGGTGCCGCTGCTCCGCGAGATCGGGTTCCGCGAGGTGATCGTGCTGCCGTTCTACGGCTACAGCTACTTCTGGAAGATCCCGGTGGTGAAACAGGTCGACGCCGCCTTCACCCGCCTCGCCCGCGCCCGCGACTGGCGCACCTTCACGAGCTTCGCCTACGTGGTGGCGCGCAAGTAGGAGGCTGGCCCCGTGCAGATCGTGCTGGTGGCCGACCACGCCTACATCAACGGCGGTCAGGCCAAGGTCGTGGTGGAGAGCGCGCTGGGGCTGGCCGCCCGCGGGCACGCCGTGACCGTCTTCGCCGCGGTGGGGCCGGCCGACCCCAGGCTCGCGGAAGCCGGCGTGGCGGTGGTGCTCACCGACCAGGCCGACGTGATGAGCACGCACTCGCTCACCCGGTTCGGCGCGCAATGGCTCTGGAACCGCACGGCGGCCGAGCGCCTGCGGGCGTTGCTCTCCGGGCTCGACCCGCGCGCGAGCGTCGTCCACGTCCACGGCTGGGCCAAGGCGCTCTCGCCCTCCGTCGGGCCGGTGCTGCTGGGCTGCGGCCTGCCGGTGGTGTTCACCCTGCACGAGTACTACCTCGCCTGCCCGAACGGCGGCTTCTACGACTATCCCGTCTCGGCCCCCTGCCATCGGACGCCCGGCGCCCCGGCCTGCCTCGCGCACAATTGCGACTCGCGCAGCTACGCCCGCAAGCTGATGCGGGTCGGTCGGCACTGGCTGATGCAGGGCACGGGGCTCACCCGGAGCGCCGACGCCATCATCACGATCAGCCACCTGCAGCGGGCCGCGATGGCGCCCTACCTGCCCGCCGACACCCGCTTCGCCGAAGTCGGCAACCCGGTCGACGTGCCCCCGCTCGGACGCCGGTCGGGCGCGCCCGGCGGCTTCGTCTTCGTCGGTCGGATCTCGCCCGAGAAGGGCCCGCTCCTGTTCGCCGAGGCGGCGCGGCGCGCTGGCGTCGCCGCGACCTTCGTGGGCGACGGGCCGCAGGCCGACGAGATCCGGGCGCTCTACCCGGAGGCCCGCATCCTCGGCTGGCGGGCGCCCGCCGAGGTGCACGCCCTGATGCGCGAGGCCCGTGCCCTGGTCTTTCCCTCCGTCTGGTACGAGGGCCAGCCGCTCACCGTGCTGGAGGCGCAGGCGCTGGGCCTGCCCGTCATCGTCAGCGACGTCTGCGCCGGCCGCGAGGCGGTGGCGGACGGGGTGACCGGGCTGTGGTTCCGCTCGGGCGATGCCGACGCGCTCGCCAGAGCCATGCGGCGCCTCGCCGACGACGCCCTGGCGCGGGCGATGTCGGAGGCGGCCTACGACCGCTTCTGGGCCGACCCACTGACCCTCGACCGCCATCTCGACGGGCTGGATCGGGTCTACGCGGAGGTGCTGCGCCGGCCGGTTCCCGCACGGCAGCCGAGCGCGGCGCGGGTCCCCTCTCCCATAGGGAGAGGGACAGGGTGAGGGGTATGAGGC
>NZ_LSIX01000504.1:0-15716 GCF_001556475.1 Methylobacterium sp. CCH5-D2
CTGCCGACGAGCTACGGGGGCGGCGAGACCAACGAGTGGGCCTCCGCGCTCGCCTCCGCGGGCGATACCGACGCCTTCAAGGCGCATTACGACACGGTCAACAGCCACACGGTCTGCGACTTCCTGGCCTTCAGCCCGAAGAACCCGTCCTCGATCCGCACCTGCATCGAGACGGCGCGCGAGAACGCCCGCTCGGTCCGCACCGCGCTCACCACCGAGATGTGGGACGCGATCAACGGCGCGTGGCTGGAACTGCGCTCCTACGAGGGCCGCGACCTGACACGGGACGAGTTCTCGCGCTTCCTCGACTGGGTGAAGGGCATCTCGCTGACCTTCGACGGCTCGGCCTACCGCACGATGTTGCGCAACGACGCCTACTGGTTCACCCGGCTCGGCACGGCGATCGAGCGGGCCGACAACACCGCCCGCATCCTCGACGTGAAGTACCAGATCCTGCTGCCGGCGAGCGAGAAGGTCGGCGGCAGCCTCGACTACTTCCAGTGGACCACGATCCTGCGCGAGGTCTCGGCCTTCAACGCCTATCACTGGGTCTACCGGGAGAGCATCAAGCCGCTGCTGGTGGCCGACCTCCTCATCCTGAACCGGCAGATGCCGCGCTCCTTCGCCAACTGCTACGGCATGCTGGTGGAGCATCTCGACCTGATAGCCGACGCCTACGGGCGGCGCGGCCCGAGCCAGCGACTCGCCAGCAACATGCTGGCGCGCCTGGAGGGCGAGGACATCGATCGGATCTTCGCAGCCGGCCTGCACGAGTTCGTGACCGCCTTCATCGGCGAGAACAACCGGGTCGGGCAGGCGATCGCCGACCAGTACCTGGTCTGACGCCGCCAACCGGTGAGACATTCCGCATGCGCCTCAGCGTCGTCCACGAGACCCACTACACCTACGAGCATCCGGCCCGCGGCCTGATCCAGGTCCTGCGCATGACGCCGCGGGACCATGACGGGCAGTATGTCCGGCGCTGGCGCATCGACACCTCCGTCGATGGCCGCCTCACCGAGCGCGAGGACGGGTTCGGCAACGTCGTGCACTGGTTCACCCCGGACGAGCCCGCCGACGCGCTGACCATCCGGGTCACCGGCGAGGTCGATACGCTCGAGAGCCACGGCATCGTGCGCGGTGCGGTCGAGCGGCTGCCGGACCTGTTCTACCTGCGCGAGACCGACCTCTGCGTGGCGAGCCAGGACATCCAGGATTTCGCCGCGCAGGTCCGGGATGCGGGCGAGCGCGCGGCGCTGCCGATGCTCCACCGGCTGCTCGCGGCGGTCCACGAGCGGGTGCGTTTCGAGCGGGGTCCGGCAAGCGCGGCGGTCACCGCGGCCAAGGCCTTCGAGGCCGGGCGCGGCGTCTGCCAGGACGTCGCGCACGTCTTCATCACGGCGGCCCGCCAGTTGGAGATCCCGGCCCGCTACGTCTCCGGCTACCGCAAGCGGGAGGACGAGGCGGACGGCGCGGAGACGCCGCACGGCTGGGCCGAGGCGCTGGTACCCGATCTCGGCTGGGTCGCCTTCGACCCAGCCCACGGGGAGGGGACCTCGGAGCACTACGTCCGTGTGGCGAGCGGCCTCGACTATCTCGGCGCGGCCCCGATCCGCGGCAGCCGCACCGGCGGCGGCACCGAGACGCTGGACGTCACGCTCAAGGTGGAGCAAGCCCAGGCCGCCCGGCAATCCTGAGCGTCCCCGATTCTCTCCAGGCGTCCGCCCCGGCAGCGGACGAGAAGCTGACCCCTGCCATGACCTACTGCGTCGGTTTGCTCGTCGAGGACGGGCTCGTGATGGTGGCCGATACCCGCACCAATGCGGGGCTCGACGACATCTCGACCTACCGCAAGCTGCACCACTTCAACGTGCCCGGCGAGCGCGTGATGATGCTGGCCTCGGCCGGCAACCTCTCAGTCACGCAATCGGTCCTGAGCCTCCTGTCGGAGGGCGTGCCGGGCGACGACGGCGAGCCGCCGGCCAAGCTCGTCGAGGCTCCGACGATGTTCCAGGCGGCCCAGCTCGTCGGCCGGGCGATCCGGCGGGTGCGCAGCATCGAGCGGGCCGGCTTCGAGGCGGCGCAGATCCGCTTCTCGATCTCGCTGCTGTTCGGTGGCCAGATCGGCGACGAGCCGATGCGGCTCTACCTGATCTACTCGGCCGGCAACTTCATCGAGTGCTCGACCGACGCGCCCTTCCTGCAGATCGGCGAGCACAAATACGGCAAGCCGATCCTCGACCGGGCGGTGAAGTTCGAGACCGACCTCTACGACGCGCTGAAGATCGGGCTCGTCTCGATGGATTCCACCATGCGCTCGAATCTCGGCGTCGGCCTGCCGCTCGACATCGCGGTGGCGCGCCGCGGCGCCCTGACGCTCGAGGTGAACCACCGGATCGAGGCCGGCGAAACCTATTTCCACGACCTGCGCGAGCGCTGGTCGGCGGCGCTCCGGGCCGCCCACCGGGCGATCCCGCGACCGCCCTACGGGCCCGCGGCGAAGTAGGCCGCTACCGCGCGTCCTCCGCCCGCGCTAGGCTGTCGGCCGAATGCGGGGATTCGTGCGGACGACGTGCGGCGCCTTCTCAAATTCCTCCACACGATGGGGGCGATCGGTCTCATGGGGGCGATGGCCACGCTCCTCGTGCTGCTCGCCCTCGCGCCGCCGCCGACCGCCCTCCAGGGGTACGCGCTGATGCGCGGCGCGATGGGGGCGATCGCGACCTGGATCTTCTTTCCTTCGCTCGCCCTGGTGCTGCTCTCGGGGCTTCTCGCCATCGCCTTCAACCGGGCCTTCCACAGCGCGGGCTGGGCACTCCTGAAGCTCGCCACCGGCATCCTCGTCTTCGAATCCGGCTTCGTCGGCATCCTGGGGCCGATGCAGGAGGAGGCACGGCGCAGCGCGGCCGCGCTCGCCGGAACGGTCGATCCCGCGACGCTCGCCCAGTCGCTCGGGGCCGAGCGTGGCACGCTCTGGGTGATCCTCGCGGTCGCCACCGCCAACGTCGTGCTCGGCGTCTGGCGGCCCCGGATCATGCGGCGCCCGGCCGGATCCTGATGCGGGGGACCAGTTTTGCGGATCCGATCCGGGAGAAGGCGCGGGGTCCCCTCTCCCGAAGGTCAGGGCAATCGCATAGGGCGGCCACGTGCCTCGGCGCGGTTCAGGCGACATCTCCGAACCGATTGACCGGAAACCGTCCGAGCAGGCGGCGCGTCGCCACGGCCGGATCGGGTGCGCGCATCAGGCCGCCCATCACCGCGACGGCCTTGGCGCCGGCCGCGAGGCAGGCATCCAACGTCTCGGCCGAGACGCCGCCGAGCGCCACGATCGGCAACCCCGTGGCGGCCGCGTCCCGGATCGCGTCGGGACCGAGGGCCGGCCCGTAGCCCGGCTTGCTCGCGCTGGCGAAGATCGGGCTCAGGGTGGCGTAATCGGCGCCCTCGAAGGCGGCGCGGGCGACCTCGGCGAGCGTGTGGGCCGAGACGCCGACGAGGGCGGCCGGTCCCAGACGCGCGCGGGCCGCGGCGATCCGGTCATGCTGGCCGCCGCCGAGATGCACGCCATCAGCGCCGAGTTCCGCCGCGAGGTCGAGGTCGCCGCCGATCGTCAGCCGCGCACCGGCCGCCCGTGTCAGGCCGAGCAGGGTCGCGCCGAGGCGGCGGCGCTCGGCCGGATCGAGGTCCCGGTCGCGGAACCAGACCCAGCGGGCGCCGCCATCGAGGCAGGCCGCCACCGTGTCGGCGAGCGAGCGGTCCGAGCCGAGCCGGTCGGTGACGACGAGGAGCGGCCCCGGAAGGCTAAGAGCCGACAAGGCCGAGCTGCGGGCTCGACGGCTCGGCCCGGCCGCGCCTGGGGATGCGGCCCGCAAGATGCGCGTCGCGCCCCGCCTCGACGGCGCGACGCATGGCGCGGGCCATGCGGACCGGATCGTCGGCCTTCGCCACCGCGGTGTTGATGAGGCAGGCCGAGGCGCCGAGCTCCATCGCGATCACCGCGTCGGAGGCCGTGCCGATGCCGGCATCGACCACCACCGGCACGCGGGCGCGGCGGCAGATCAGCTCGAGATTGGCCGGGTTCGCCACGCCCATGCCGGAGCCGATCAGCGATCCCATCGGCATCACGGCGGCGCAGCCGATGTCTTCGAGGCGCTGGCAGACGATCGGGTCGTCGTTGCAGTAGGGCAGCACCGTGAAGCCGTCGTCCACGAGGTGGCGGCAAGCCTCGATCAATTCGGCGACGTCCGGGTAGAGGGTCTCGCGGTCGCCGATCACCTCGACCTTGATCCAGGTCGTGTCGAGCGCCTCGCGGGCGAGCTCGGCGGTCATGATCGCGTCGCGGGCGGTCTCGCAGCCGGCGGTGTTGGGCAGGAAGCGCTTGCCCTTGAGGATCTTGACCGTATCCGAGCCGTGGCCCTGGAGCGAGACACGGCGGATCGAGGCGGTGACGACCTCCGCCCCGCTGGCCTCGACGGCATCGCGCATGATCGCCTGGCTCGGGTAGCCGGCTGTGCCGATGAACAGGCGGCTTCCCAGCGGCACGCCCGCGATCACCAGCGGGTCGTCCGTCCCGGGCCGCAGCGGGGTGACGGTGTTCTGCTCGCTCATGCTCTAGCCTCCCTGCATGGCGCGGACGATCTCGATGCGGTCGCCGTCGCGCACGGGCGTCGCCTCCCAGTCCCGGCGGCGCACCACACGGCCGTTCAGCGCGATGGCGACGCCCTCCGGGCTCTCGATACCGCTCTCCACGGCCTCGGCCCGGAACACCGCCGCGACGGTTTCGGCCGCGTGCTCGCGCGGCTCGCCGTTGACGAGGATGCTCATGCGATGGCCCGCGCCTCGGCCCGGAAGCGGGCGAGCGTGAAGGGGCGGGCTATCTCGGGGAGCGCGCCGGTGGTGAGGAGAGCGGCCACCGCGTCGGCGGTTGCGGGCGCCAGCAGGTAGCCGTTGCGGTGGTGGCCGGTGGCCGCCACGAGGCCCGGCGCCAGGGTGTCGATGATCGGTGCGTCGTCGTCCGAGGTCGGGCGGTAGCCGCTCCACACGGCCTCGACCGCCATCTCCTCGATGCCCGGCAGAACTCGGCGCGCGCCTTCGAGCAGCGCGTAGAGCCCGCCCGCGGTGACGCCCTCGCGAAACCCGCAATCCTCGACCGTGGCGCCGACGATCAGGTGCCCGTCGCCCTTCGGCGCCATGTGGACCTGCTCGGTCCAGACCATGTGGGCGAGCGTGCCGGTCTGCCGGGTGGTGCGCAGCGCCAGCGACTGGCCCTTGAGCGGGCGCACCGGCAGGGCGAGGTGGTCGGGCAGAAGGCCGGCCGCGCCGCTCCAGGCACCGCTCGCCAGCACCACGGTCCCGGCCGCGATCGTGCCGCGCTCCGTCGCGAGGCCGGTGACGCGGGAGCCGGTCCAGTCGAGCCCGGTCGCGGCGCAGCCCTCCACCACGGCGACGCCGGCCGCCCGGCAGGCCGCCACCAGCGCCCGCATCACCTTGCGGGGATCGACCTGATGGTCGAGCGGGCAGAACACGCCCGCCGTCACCGAGGGGCGGAGCGTCGGCTCGCGACGGCGCACCTCGGTGCCGGCGAGCCACTCGGCGGCGACACCGGAGCGGCGCTGCAGGTCGTAGCGGA
Source organism: Methylobacterium sp. CCH5-D2 (assembly GCF_001556475.1). NCBI lineage: Bacteria > Pseudomonadati > Pseudomonadota > Alphaproteobacteria > Hyphomicrobiales > Methylobacteriaceae > Methylobacterium > Methylobacterium sp. CCH5-D2. The sequence goes on from NZ_LSIX01000504.1 coordinate 5,627, forward strand.
AGCGCAGGCGCTCGACCTCGTCCCGGCCGATGGCCAGCACCAGCGTGCCCTCCTGGCGGTAGTCGATATCGATGCCGGAGGCCGCCTGAAGGTCGTCGCGAAAGTCCGGCCAGCGGGCGAGCGAATCGAGGGCGAGCGGCAGGAGCAGGTCGGAGCCCGGCTCGTGCTCGGCGGCGGGCGCCAGCATGCCCGTGGCGGCAAGGCTCGCGCCCGCGCCGACGCGCTCCCGCTCGACCACCACAACGCTCTTGCCGGAACGGGCAAGCCGCCACGCGCTGGCGAGCCCGATCAGGCCGCCGCCGACGACCGCGACGTCCGCGCGCTCCGGTAGGCCCTGCGCTTCGCCGGCCTCGCCGAGGCCGCGGCGCTGTCCGATGGGTGAGGCGGGCCAGTCTGCCACGCTGCGATCTCCGCGTCTGCCCGCAGGGATCGGTGGCCATCGCTTCCTGGTGAAGCGCGCGGGCCCGTCACGGGGCCCCGGTCCAATCCCTACGCCGGTATGAGCCGGATCAGGTTCGAAGGATTTCCGCGCCGCAGGCTCAGAGACGAGCGTGCCAGCGGTTTCTCAGCCCCTTGCCGGGGATCTCCCTGGAACAGGCGTGATGTGGACCCGGCGGGCGATCGGGTCAAGTACGGGGATATGAGAGGGGAGGGGTTTGGGAGAGCACGGGAATCAGCATCTCCCTCCCCCCTCTGCGGGGGAGGGCGACCGCGAGGGCTGTCGCTCGGGCTCAAGCCCGCAGGCGTTCCAGCACCGCCGCCTTCGCCTTCGGCTTGTACACGGCCATCGGCTCGTCGAATCCGTCGAGCTGGTGCTCGCCGCAATGCTCCGGGTCGCCCCAGAGGAAATCCACGAAGGGCTTCGACATCAGCAGCGGCTCGCCGAGCAGCCGGTTGAGGCGCGACAGGCGGCTGGCGAGGTTCACGTCGCGGCCGATCACCGTGAAGTCGAGCCGCTGGCCCGAGCCGACGTTGCCGTAGGCGGCCTCGCCGTGATGGAGCGCGATGCCGGCGGTGACCGGCACGGAGAAGAGGTGCAGAGCGTTGGCCTCGTCGAGTGCGGCCAGCGCCGACTCGGCCGCGGTCAACGCGCCCTTGGCGGCCCCGCCGAGGTCGTCGCCCGGCTCGCGGAAGATCGCGAGCAGCCCGTCGCCGAGATATTTCAGCACCTCGCCGCCCTCCCGCTCGATCGGCGGCACGAGGCAGTCGAAGAACACGTTGAGGAGGTCCACGGCCTCCTCGGGCGTCATGTCGGCGGAGATGCGGGTGTAGTCCCGCATGTCGGCGAACAGGATCGCCGAGCGGATGCGCTTCACCTGTCCCCGCCGGATGTCGCCCGACAGGATCGCCCGGTGCGGCTCGTCGCCCACGTAGATCCGCAGCACGTGGTCGAGCTGCTTGTTGACGAGGCGCATCTCCATCACGGCGGCGAGCGCCGGCATCACGAAGCGCAGGATGGCGATGTCCTCGTCGCGAAAGCCCTCGGGGCTGCGGGTCGCGAAGGTGATGCCGTTGCGGGTGCCGTTGGTGAAGAAGAGCGGCGCCACGACGTAGTGGGTGTAACCCGCCGCGCGCAGCTCCGGCACGATGCTGTAGGGGTCTTCGCCGGCCCTGGTCAGGTCCAGCAGTAGCCACTCGCCGGACTCGTGGACGGTGAAGAATGGGCTCTCGTGATAGGCGCGCTCCGAGACCTCGCCGTGCGGGAACAGGCGCACCGTCGAGCCGGCCTCGCGCGTCCAGACGCGGCCGATGCCGGAATATTCCGAGTGCAGGGTGTCGATCGCCGTCGAGGCACGGTCGATTGGCACGCCGATCCGGTTGAGGCGCTCGGCGAGGCCGGCGAGGAGGTCGTCGGCCTGGGGCAGGCGGGCGCCCTCGCTGAGCAGCCAGTCGCGGATGGCGACGCAGGGCTGCAGCGCCCCGAAGGGCACGTCGTCCGCCTCCGACCCGTCGGCCAGGGCCGTGGGCGGTACGGGCTGTGGCGGGCGGCGTTCGAGCATAAGGCCAAGGTGGTGGATCGGCCGGGCAAAGCAAGACGCGCTGCCATGCGGGCTTCCCCACCTCGGCGTCGCGCCCAGGATCTTAGCGCAGACGCCGCGCGTCATGGAAGACGCGCGGCGGGAAAGCTCAGTTGTCGAGGAAGCTGCGGAGCTTGCGCGACCGGCTCGGGTGCTTGAGCTTGCGCAGCGCCTTAGCCTCGATCTGACGGATGCGCTCACGGGTGACCGAGAACTGCTGGCCGACCTCTTCGAGGGTGTGGTCGGTGTTCATGCCGATGCCGAAGCGCATGCGCAGCACGCGCTCCTCGCGGGGCGTGAGCGAGGCGAGCACGCGCGTCGTGGTCTCGCGCAGGTTCGACTGGATCGCCGCGTCGATCGGCAGGACGACGTTCTTGTCCTCGATGAAGTCGCCAAGGTGGCTGTCCTCCTCGTCGCCGATCGGGGTCTCGAGCGAGATCGGCTCCTTGGCGATCTTCAGGACCTTGCGGACCTTCTCCAGCGGCATGGCCAGCTTCTCGGCCAGCTCCTCCGGAGTCGGCTCGCGGCCGATCTCGTGCAGCATCTGACGCGAGGTGCGGACGATCTTGTTGATCGTCTCGATCATGTGCACCGGGATGCGGATGGTGCGGGCCTGGTCGGCGATCGAGCGCGTGATCGCCTGCCGGATCCACCACGTGGCATAGGTCGAGAACTTGTAGCCGCGGCGGTACTCGAACTTGTCGACCGCCTTCATCAGGCCGATGTTGCCCTCCTGGATCAGGTCCAGGAACTGCAGGCCGCGGTTGGTGTACTTCTTGGCGATCGAGATCACGAGGCGGAGGTTGGCCTCGATCATCTCCTTCTTGGCCTGCCGGGCCTCGCGCTCGCCCTTCTGGACCATGTTGACGATGCGGCGGTACTCGCCGATCTCCAGGCCCGTCTCGGAGGCGAGCGTCAGGATCTGCTCGCGCAGCGTCGCGACCTGACGGCCACCCTTCTCGACGAGGTTCTTCCAGCCGCGGCCGCCGAGCGTGCCGACGCGCTCCATCCAGTTCGGGTCGAGCTCGTAGCCCTGGTAGTGGCGCAGGAACTCATCGCGCGCCACGCCGTGGCTCTCGGCGTAGCGCATCAGCCGGCCCTCGTGGCTGATCAGGCGCTTGTTGATGTCGTAGAGCTGCTCGACCAGCGCCTCGATGCGGTTGTTGTTGAGCGAGAGGGACTTCACGTCGGCGACGACGGTGTCCTTCAGCTCGATCTGCTTCTGGTTCTGGGCGTCGGTGTTCTGCTCGCCCGCGGCGCGGCGCTCCGAGCCCTCGTTCTGGGCCCGGCGCAGCTTGCGGTAGTTGTTGGCGATCGCGTCGAAAGTCTCGAGGACCTTCGGCTTGATCTCGGCCTCCATGGCGGCGAGGGAGACGTTGTTCTCCATGTCGTCCTCGTCGTCGCCGCCCTCGGGCGCCGCCGACTCGGAATCCTCGCCGTCCTCGCTCTCGCCCTCGGCGAGCTGCGGGCCGTTCTTGCCGTCGGGGCCCGCATAGGTGGCCTCAAGGTCGATGATGTCGCGCAGGAGGACCTTGCCCTCGACGAGCTCGTCCCGCCAGATGATGATCGCCTGGAAGGTCAGCGGGCTCTCGCAGAGGCCCGCGATCATCGCCTCGCGCCCCGCCTCGATGCGCTTGGCGATGGCGATCTCGCCCTCGCGGGACAGAAGCTCCACCGAGCCCATCTCGCGCAGGTACATGCGCACGGGATCGTCCGTGCGGTCGGTCGGCTCGCGCGTCGTGGTGGTGGTGGCGACCGCCCGGCTGGTCGGCGCCACCTCGGCGACCTCGGCCCCCTCGGGCTCCTCGTCGTCGGCGGCCTCGCCGTTGGCCGGCTTCTCGGCCGCGGCCTCGTCGGTCTCCTCGGCCTCGACGACGTTGATGCCCATCTCGGAGAGCTGGGCCAGCACGTCCTCGATCTGGTCCGGGTCGGACTGCCCGTCGGGCAGGACCTCGTTGACCTCCTCGTAGGTGATGTAGCCGCGCTTCTTGGCGAGCTTCACCATCCGCTTGACCGACGCATCGGTCAGGTCGAGGAGCGGTCCATCCGTCTGCTGCTCCGGAGCGGTGTCCGCCTCGTCCCGTTCCGTTGCCTTGGTCGCCATGATCAGCCTATTGTTTTGCCCGGCGGTCCGATGACGGGGCCTGCCGGCCACTCCGCATCATCGACGCCGCACCGCGCCTGCCGCGCGTCCGGACCTTCCGGCCGCGCCCTGTCCCACGTCCCGTATGCAAGCGTGACGCTTGACCGATTGTTAACCATGCCGCACGAGATGCGGCGCCTCCGTGCCAATGGCACAAGGATCAGGACACAGTCGAGTCGCTCGTCTCGGGCGGGGTCGTCTCCGCCTCTGCCGCTATCACGATCGCCAGCCCCTCCTTGGCCTGGCAGAGCCAGGACCAGTTCGCCTCGGTCGGCTCTTCGGCGAAGGCCCGCTCTGCCTGACGGAGTTCGCTATGTAGCGCTCCAGCCTTGCGGTGCAAGATCATGGCCTGCCTCAGGGCATCCTCGCGGAGCGCCGGGTCGGCATGCGGCTCCAGCGTGCGCCAGTCGCGCGAGCGCGCCATCGCCGTGAGCCGGGCCGCGGCTTCCCCGAGCCCGGCGCGCGCCAGCCGCGCCTCGATCACCGTCCGGTCCGGATCGCCGGCCTCGGCCGCGCAATCGAGCAGCAGCGAGAGGATCGCGCGCGCGTCCGGGTGCTCGAATTCCAGCACCATCAACTCGTCGGCGAAGGCGCCGATCATGTCCGGATGGACGAGGAGCAGGGCGGCGATCACCGCCTCGCGCACCGGGGCGGCGCCCGCAAAGCCCGCCGAGGCGGTCATGGACGGGCTCGGCGCCGCCCGCATCCGCGGGGAGGGGGGTGGATCGCCGGGCCGGGGCCGACGCTGGAAGCCGCCCCCGTACCCGCCGGGAGAGCTCCCCGGCCTCGGGGCGCCGCCGGGCTGGCGCGCGGCGTTGCGGGGCGAGAGGCCGCGCAGGCGCTCCTCGATCTCGTCGCGGTAGTAGCGCTTCACCGTCTCGTCGCGGATGGAGCCGACGGTCTCGCGCAGCGTCGCGGCGAGGCGCGCGCGGCGTTCGGGCGTGTCGGTCTGCCCGGCGGCGAGCGCGTGGGCCCAGAACACCTCGACGAGCGGCTGGGCCGCCGCGAGCACCCGATCGATCGCCGCGGGTCCTTCCGCGCGCAGGAGGTCGTCCGGATCCTGGCCCTCGGGCATCACGGCGAAGCGGAGCGACTTGCCCGGCGTGAGGAGGGGTAACGCCACCTCCAGCGTGCGGTGGGCGGCGCGCTGCCCGGCCTTGTCGCCGTCGAAGCAGAGGATGGGCTCGTCGGCGTAGCGCCAGAGCAGGGCGAGCTGCTCCTCCGTGACCGCCGTGCCGAGCTGCGCCACGGTGTTGGGGTGGCCGGCCAGCGTCATCGCGATGGCATCGACGTAGCCCTCGACCGCCAGGATGGTGCCGCGCTCGTGGGCGGCCTTGCGCGCCTGATGCAGGTTGTAGAGGCCCTGACCCTTGTGGAAGAGCGGGGTCTCGGGCGAGTTGAGGTACTTGGCCTTGGCCTCCGCCTGCATGGCCCTCCCGCCGAAGGCGATGACCCGGCCGCGGGCATCGCAGATCGGGAACATCACCCGGTCGCGGAAACGGTCGTACGGGACCGCGATGTCGTCGCCCGAGACGAGGAGGCCGAGCTCGGCCATCAGACCCTTCTCGACGTCCTTGCTCGCGAGATAGTCGCGCAGGCCGTAGCGCTCGCTCGGGGCGTAGCCGATGCGGAAGCGGCGCAGCGTCTCGCCGCCGAGGCCCCGCCGGTCGAGGTATTCCCGGGCGCCCGCGCCGACGGGTGCGCGCAGGCGCTCCTCGAACCAGAGGGCTGCGAGTTCCATCACCTCGATCGCGCCCCGGCGCTTGGTCTCGATCGCCGCGGTGTTGGCGGAGGGGGCGGGCAGCGCGACGCCGGCCTCGGAGGCCAGCCGCTCGACGGCCTCCGGGAAGGTCAGGCCCTCGGTCTCCATCAGGAAGGTGAAGACGTCGCCGTGCTTGCCGGAGGAGAAGCAGTGAAAGAACTGCTTCTGGTCGTTCACGTAGAAGGAGGGCGTCTTCTCGGCGTTGAACGGCGACAGCCCGCGCCACTCGCGGCCGGCCTTCTTCAGCTTCACCGTGCGACCGACCACGTCCGAGGCGGGCAGGCGGCTGCGGATCTCTTCCAGGAGGTGGGGCGGGTAGCGCACGGCTCTCTGCGGTTCGCGAATCCGTCGGCGGACCGGCCATTGTAGCGCGACGGTCGCCACCGCGGGGTTAAGCGGCCGCGCCTGTGGATTGCGGTGAGAGCGGATCTGAACCGTCCCCATTCCACAGCCAGGCCGCGCCGCGCACGCCTGAGGCGTCGCCGTGCAGGCTGGGCCGGATCGGCGTGTCGAACGCGTCCGAGAAGACATGGGGCGCGACCGCGGCGGCGAGGTCGTCGAGCAGTTCGGGCACCCGCGAGAGGCCGCCGCCGACCACGATCACGTCCGGGTCGAGGATGTTGACGACGTGGGCCAGGCTGCGTCCGAGCCGGTCCCGGTAGGCCGCGAGGCTCGCCCGCGCCGCCGGGTCCCCCGCCCGGAACGCCGCGATCACCGCCTCTCCGGTGGCCTCCGCGCCGGTGCGGCGGGCGTGGTCGGCGGCCAGGGCCGGCCCTGAGAGCCACGTCTCGATGCAGCCCGAGCGACCACAGTAGCAGGGCGGTCCCGGCCGCTCGGAATCGGTCGGGGCGGGGAGGGGATTGTGGCCCCACTCGCCCGCGATGCGGTCGCGGCCGGAGAGCGCGCGGGCCTCGATCGCGATGCCGGAGCCGACGCCGGTCCCGAGGATGATGGCCCACACGACGCGGGCGCCGGCCGCAGCACCGTCGACCGCCTCGGACACCGCGAGACAGTTGGCGTCGTTCTCGACACGCACCGGCCGGCCGAGGATGTCGGCGATGTCGGCTCGGAAGGGCCGAGCGTTGAGCCAGGTGGAGTTGGCGTTCTTCACGAGCCCCGTGCGCGACGAGACGGCGCCCGGCATGCCGATGCCGACGCTGCAGGATCCGCCGGCCTCGGCTTCCAGCCGGGCGACGAGGTCGGCGACGGCGCGGAGCGTGGCCCGGTAGTCGCCCCGCGGCGTCGCCACCCGCGCCTCCGCCCGGGTGGCGCCAGCCTGATCGAGGACGATCCCGGCGATCTTCGTGCCGCCGAGATCGATGCCCAGGCGCAATCCCGCACTCACTCGGCCGCGGCGACCTTCGTGCCCGGCGCGGGCGCGTTCTGCGTGTCGGTGTCCATCGGCTCGGGCGAGTGGTCCGAGATGTCGGTGCCGATGGAGACGGGATGGGCCATCACCTGATTGAGCTTGGCCGTGTCGAGCTCGCCCTCCCAGCGGCTGACCACCACGCAGGCGACGCCGTTGCCGATCAGGTTGGTGATGGCGCGGCACTCGGACATGAACTTGTCGATGCCGAGAACCAGGGTCATCGCCGCGACCGGGACCGGGTTGTTCGGAATGGCGGCGAGGGTGGCGGCGAGCGTGATGAAGCCCGCGCCGGTAACGCCCGAGGCGCCCTTCGAGGTGAGCATCGCGACCAGGATGATGGTGGCGTACTGCCCCACCGAGAGGTCGGCGCCGACGGCCTGCGCCAGGAAGAGCGTGGCCAGCGTCATGTAGATGTTGGTGCCGTCGAGGTTGAACGAGTAGCCGGTCGGGATGACGAGGCCGACGACCGAGTCGGAGGCGCCCAGCCGGCGCATCTTCGTCATCATGTGCGGCAGCACCGTCTCGGAGGAGGAGGTGCCGAGCACGATGAGCAGCTCGTCCTTGATGTAGGCCAGGAAGCGGAAGATCGAGAAGCCGGCGACCCGCGCGATGGAGCCGAGCACCACGATCACGAACAGGGCCGAGGTGACGTAGAACGTGCCGACGAGCCAGGCGAGGTCCACGACCTTCTGGATGCCGTACTCGCCGATGGTGAAGGCCATCGCGCCGAAGGCGCCGATGGGGGCGAGCTTCACGATCAGGCCGATGATGCGGAAGAAGACCTGGCCGGCCATGTCGATGGCGTGGGCGATGCCCTCCGCCTTCTTGCCCATGCCGGTGACGACGACGCCGGTGAGGATCGAGATCAGCAGCACCTGCAGCAGGTCGCCGGTGGCGAAGGCGTCGAAGAAGCTCTTCGGGATCAGCGCCATGATGTGGGCGACGGTCGAGTCGGCCGCGGCCTTCTGGGCGTAGCCCGCGACCTTGCTGGCATCGAGCTTCGAGGGATCGGCGTGGAAGCCTGCGCCCGGCTGGATCACCTCGCCGACCACGATGCCGATGAGCAGCGCCAGGGTGGAGACGACCTCGAAGTAGATCAGCGCCTTCAGGCCGACGCGGCCGACCTTCTTGAGGTCGCCGATCGAGGCGATCCCGTGCACGATCGTGCAGAAGATGATCGGCGCGATCATCATCTTGATGAGTGCCACGAAGGCGTCGCCGAGCCATTTGAGCGACTTGCCGAACTCGGGATAGAGATAGCCGACGGCCACGCCCAGGACGATCGCGATCAACACCTGGATGTAGAGCACCTTGTACCAGGGCTCGCGCGGAGCGCCGCCGGCCGGCTCGGCGTGGCTCGTCGTGGCAGCTTGGGTCATCTGGGCCATCCGGTCCCCCCGCGCACGGGAAACCCCGTGCCTCCTCGCGGTCCCTCTGTGGGGACACACACTCGATTCTTTTCAAACGGCGCGGATGAAACTGCGCCCTGGGTTGCTCTAGCGGCTTTGCCGAGGGCCCTCAACGCCGGCCGGACGGCCGGCCGCGCGGAATGCGTGACAAAAGCCCGCTGTTTCTCAGGGCAGTCGTTCGGACATATCGCGCGAAGCCGGGCAGTCGAAGCGTGACGATGGACGCCTCAAGACTTTCGAGCGCGCGCCCCAGCGGCTGGAGTTCAGTTGTTCGTGCGATTTCGCCCCCGCCCCGCGAAGCGCCGGCGCGGGCCGGCCGGGAGCGTGGTCGGCCTCTCCAGAAGCGTTTCGCCCGGCGACGCGGGTGCGCGGCCGGGCGAGAGCAAGGTTCGATGGTGGTGGGCGGGCGGAGCCGGCCTCAGGTCTGCGGCTGCGTCCGGCGCGGACGAACCGTCCAGCGCTCGAAGCCCGCGCCCGGATCCTCGCCGGAGGCCGGCTGCGCCGGCTCCTGCGGCTGCTGGATCGCCGCGCCGAGCGCCTGGGACAGGCTCTCGATCACGTCGTCGATGCGCGCGTCCGTAGGGCGCTGCTCCTCGGGCGCCGAGGCCGGAACCGGAGCCTGCTCGGCGACGGGCTCGGGCGCCGGGGCTGACGGCTCGGCCGGCTGCTCCGAGGCGGGCTCGGCGGCGGCGGGAACGGCCATCGTCGCGCCGGCAGCGCCACCGCCCGCGATGCGCCGCAGGGAGTTCACGACGCCCTCGTCGCCCTCCGGGCGGGACTCCGCCGCGCGCGGGGCGGTGTTGTTGCCGTAGCGGCCGAAGCCGAAGCGCGGCTCCAGCAGGTCGAGCACCGCGTCGAGCGCGGCGTTGCTCAGGGCCACGTCGCCGGCCTGCGGCACGCCCTGAAGCGCCACCGCCTGACGCTCGAAGGCGGCGTCCTCGCTGACCTCGCGGCCGAACCAGGCCGGGACCGAGAATCCGCGGGCGTCGTTCTCGTTGTCGAAGCCGACGCTGACGAGGTCGAGGGTGCCGGGGCTGACGTAGCGGTCGATCAGCACCTCGCGGCCCGTGACGGTGAGGGCGGTGCGGTCGTAGGCGGCCTTGCCGGGGCAGACGTCGAGCAGCGCGTCGCCGTGGGCGCGCGGCACCTCGGTGCGCTCCTCGTTGAGCACACCGTCGGCACCCTTCACGGTGAGGACGAGATGGCAGTTCTGCCCGTCGACGCGCACGAAGGAGGTGCGGCCGGCCTGCGGCGCGAAGTAGCCCTCGGTGATGCGCGACCCGCCGCGCTCCTTGCGGATCAGGCGGACCAGGGCGGGCGCGATCAGGAAACGGCGGACGACGCTCATACTCTTTACCTCCGCTTAAGCCTTCCGGCGGTACGCCGCCC
>NZ_LSIX01000505.1:0-10200 GCF_001556475.1 Methylobacterium sp. CCH5-D2
CCTCACCCCAACCCTCTCCCTATGGGAGAGGGGGCGCGGCGCGGTTCCAGTCGCGATCTCGGAGACGACCCCCGCCATATGCGATCGCCCTGCCCTATGGGAGAGGGGGCACGGCGCGGTTCATCTCACAGGGCCGAACCCATCACCCGGAAACCGCATGAGACCCGCGCGAGGGCTGCAACGCGCCCCTCTCCGGTGCGGCAGAGGGGACCCGCGCATCGTCCGCACACGGTTGATGACGGGTTGGATGTCCGTCATCTGCTGCCGCCCTGCCCCGAGGGACAGGGCGCGCCGCGCGGCCTCAGGGCGCCATGTCCGGCACCGGCTTGACGGTGCCGGTCTCGGCCGCCGCGGCGGGCTGGGCCGGGGCCGCCATGGCCTTGGGCGGGGGCGTGAGCTGCAGCGTCTCGCTCGTGTAGGCCAGCGTCTCGTAGGCCTTCTCGGGGCTGTCGTTCAGCTTCGTGCCGTAGCTCGGAACGATCTGGCGGATCTTGGCCTGCCACTCGGGGCTGGCCACCTTCTGGGCGAAGACCTTCTCCAGCACGTTCAGCATGATCGGTGCCGCCGTCGAGGCGCCCGGCGAGGCGCCGAGGAGTGCCGCGATGCTGCCGTCCTTCGCGCTCACCACCTCCGTGCCGAGCTTCAGCACGCCGCCCTTCTCCGGGTCGCGCTTGATGATCTGCACGCGCTGGCCGGCCTGGATCAGGCGCCACTCGTCCTTCTTGGCGTTCGGGAAATACTCCCGCAGGGCCTGGTATCGGTCCTCGTCCGAGAGCATCACCTGGCCGGCGAGGTACTCGATCAAGGGGTACTGCTCGACGCCGACCTTCACCATCGGCCAGACGTTGCTGGTGGTGGTCGAGGTCAGGAGGTCGAAGTAGGAGCCCTCCTTGAGGAACTTGGTCGAGAAGGTCGCGAAGGGCCCGAACAGGATCACCCGCTTGCCGCCGAGCACCCGCGTGTCGAGATGCGGCACCGACATCGGCGGCGCGCCGACCGAGGCCTTGCCGTAGGCCTTGGCGAGGTGGCGGGTGGCCACGTCCGGGTTCTCGTTGACGAGGAACGAGCCGCCCACGGGGAAGCCCGCGTAGTCGTCGGCCTCCGGGATGCCCGACGCCTGCAGCAGGTGCAGCGCGCCGCCGCCCGCGCCGATGAACACGAACTTGGCCTCGACCGTCCGGCGGGTGCCGTCCTTCAGGTTCTTCGAGGTCACGCGCCAGCCGCCGTCCTTGGCGCGCTCGATCGACTCAACCTCGGTCGAGAGCCGCAAGGAGAACTTCGGTCCGTTCTGCAGCGCGGCGACGTACTGGCGGGTGACCTCGCCCCACTCGCAGTCGGTGCCCACCGGCGTCCAGGTGGCGGCGACCCGCTGCTTCGGGTCGCGCCCCTCCATCATCAGGGGGACCCACTGCTTCAGCTGCTCGGGATCCTCCGAATAGTCCATCCCGGCGAAGAGCGGGCTCGCCTTCAGCGCCTCGAAGCGCTTCTTCAGATAGGTGATGTTGTCCTCACCCCAGACGAAGCTCATGTGAGGCGTGGAATTGATGAAGCTGCGCGGGTTCTTGAGCACGCCCTGCCGGACCTGCCAGGCCAGGAACTGGCGGGTGACCTGGAAGGCCTCGTTGATCTTGATCGCCTGGTCGATCCGGACCGTGCCCTTCGAATCCTCCGGCGTGTAGTTCAGCTCGGCCAGCGCCGAGTGGCCGGTGCCGGCGTTGTTCCAGCCGTTCGAGCTCTCCAGCGCCACGCCGTCGAGGCGCTCGACCATCTCGATCGACCAGTCGGGCTCGAGCTCGCGCAGCCAGACGCCGAGCGTCGCGCTCATGATGCCGCCGCCGATCAGCAGCACGTCCACCTTGCGGGCCGGGGCCTGCGCCAGAACCGAGGCGCCCGGCGCCGCCGAGACCGCGAGGCCCGCCAGCGCGCCGCCGACGAGCTGGCGGCGGGTCAGCGGCAGCGCACTATGTTGCGCCTGGCCGCGGACGGACTGCACTTTATCGTCAGTATTCATAATTTTCTTTGCGCCGATCTAAAGAATTCTTTTCGTCGGCGCCCCGCTACAGCAAGCGTGGCCGCGAAACAACCCGTCGGTTACATGGCTGCCATGTGCCGAAATCTTTAACGGTTCCAAGGCGCTTCTAAGACGCTCCGGCCGCCGACCCGCCCCTCAGGGCTGCTTGGCCGCCCAGGCCATGACCGCCGAGACGTGCCAGGCATGGATGCCCAGCATGACGCCGCAGGCGGCTACGAGGGCGATCCAGTCCGAGACCCCCGCCGGCGGCTCGGACTGGCGCGCCTTGAGCAGAAGGCTCGCGGCGACCACGACGGCGATCGCGACCGGGAGCCACAGGCCGGCGGCCTTGCCCGCGAGCCATGTCGGCTCCCCCGACAGCGACCACTGCATCGGCACCTTCGGGGTCCCGATCCGCGGGGCGGCGTACAGGTTGATCCCCGCCATCGCCGCGAGGGTGACGAGGCAGGCCGCGTGCCCGAGGAGCGGCAGGAGCTTGGCCACAGCGAAAGGCATGTCGGCTGATCCCGGACGTGTCGGAGGCGTGGAACGCCATCCTGGCATGGGTCTGCGCTCCTGTCCCGTGGGCGGGGCGGACGACCTGCCGCCTTGGTTTACGAATGGGGCGCCGATCCCGCCAAGCCCTCCGCCAAGCCCCGCGCAAGGGACGCGCCGTACCTCCCGGATCTCACGCTGAAGGCGCCATGACGGCGCCGTCACGGCGCCTCGCGGCGCCGCATCGCATCGGGGATCCCGCCCATGGGCATCGGAATCGGCCTGGTCATCGCCATCGGCTGCATGCTCGGCGGCTTCGTCGCCATGGGCGGGCACCTGATCGTGATCTGGCAGCCCTGGGAGTTCGTGATCATCGGCGGCATGGCCATCGGCGGCATGATCATGGCCAACCCGATGAAGATCGTGGTCGATTCCGGCAAGGCCACCATGGAGGCGGTCACCGACAAGGTGCCGAAGCGCAAGGACTTCCTGGCGCTCCTGGGCCTCCTGCACGCGCTCCTGCGCGAATTGAAGACCAAGCCCCGCAACGAGGTCGAGACGCATTTCGACGACCCGGCCAATTCCGAGATCTTCAAGAACTATCCGGACGTGACCAAGAACCAGGATCTGGTGACGTTCATCTGCGACTATTGCCGGCTGATCCTCATCGGCGGCGCCCGGAGCCACGAGATCGAGGCGCTGATGGAGGAGGAGATCGGCACCCACAAGAAGAGCGCGCTGAAGCCCTACAACGCCATCAACACGGTGGCGGAGGCGCTGCCCGCGCTCGGCATCGTGGCGGCGGTGCTCGGCATCGTGAAGGCGATGGGCGCGCTCGACCAGTCGCCCCAGATCCTCGGCGGCCTGATCGGCGCGGCGCTGGTGGGCACCTTCTTCGGCGTGTTCGCCTCCTACGGGGTGCTCGCGCCGCTGGCCGTGAAGATCAAGGGCGTGCGCGAGAAGCAGTGCGCCGTCTACACGATCGCCAAGCAGAGCCTGATCGCCTACATGAACGGGGCGCTGCCCCAGATCGCGATCGAGCACGGCCGCAAGGGCATCGCCTCCGCCGACCGCCCGACCATCGACGAGGTCGAGGCCGCGACCGTCCCGGGCGCCCGCGCGGAAGCCGCCTGAGGCGCCCCCGATGGAGACCCCCGCGACGCAGTCCGCCACCACCCCGGCGATTCTCCGCGACCCGGCCGGCATCCGGGCGCGCATCCAGGAGGCCGCCGGCCTGTCCCTCGACAGGCTGCCGATGCTCCAGCTCATCCTGGACCGGCTGGCCACCGCCTGCGGCGACGCGCTCAAGCACCGGGTCGCCTCGACGGTGTTCTACGCCCTCTCCGGCGTCGAGAGCGGGCGCTTCGGCGAGTTCCTCGACGTGCACGACAACAACGCGGTGGCGGGCATCTTCCACGCCCCGGGCTGGGACGGGCACATCCTGGTCGGGCTCGACCGGGACCTCCTCTACACGATGGTCGAGGTGCTGTTCGGCGCCGACGGCTCCGAGCCCGCGGCCGAGGACGAGCGCGCCTTCTCGGCGATCGAATTGCGCGTCGCCCAGATGGTGTTCGAGCAGGTCGGCCGGGCGCTCGAGGCCGCCTTCGGCCTCGTCTCGCAGACCGCCTTCCGGCTGGAGCGCACCGAGACCCGCATGGAGTTCGCGGTGATCGGCCGGCGCACCAACAACGCCGTGCAGGCCAAGTTCCTGTTCCAGGCGCTCAACCGCAGCGGCGAGATGTTCCTCGTCATCCCGCAGGCGCTGCTGAACCCGCTGCGGGCGAGCCTCGCCAAGGTGCTCACCGGCGAATCGACCGCGCGCGACCCGCGCTGGTCGAGCCAGATCGCCGCCGAGGTGCAGAAGGCCGAGGTGACGCTCCGCGCCGTGCTGGAGGAGCGCCACCTCACGCTCGGCGAGATCGCCGGGCTGACGGTCGGCCAGGTGATCGGGCTCGACGCGACGCCCGCCACCCGGATCAAGCTCGAGGGCAACGACCGGCCGCTGTTCTGGGCCCGCGCCGGACAGGCGCAGGGCTCGTACGTGCTGCGGATCGACGAGGTCATCGCCCAGGACGGCAAGGACCTGAAGGACAAGGACGGACCCCATGGCCTCGCTGGTTGACGGCGTGCTGCTCACCGCGCTGGTCGCGACCAGCGCCTGCGTGGTGCCGATGTACCTGAAGCTCAAGCGCCTCGACCGGGCCCAGGCCGAGTACGGCCGGGCGGTGGCCGCCTCCGGCCACGCGCTGGCGAGCGCGGGCGAGGCCGTGCGCAGCTTCGCGGGCGAGGGCCGCGAGGTGCTCGACGCGCTCGGCCGCAGGATCGAGGAGGCGCGCGCCACGCTGGCCGAGCTGGAGGCGGCCCAGCGGCGCCTCGATACGCGCCGCGACGTTCCCCCCGCGGCCTGACGCGCGGGCCGCCCGGCACCGCGAGGCGGCGACAGCCTCGCATCAGCCAGGACCGCTAGAACCGCCCTCGCCGCCCGGTCCACGACCCCGAGTCCCCGATGAGCACCAGCCCCTTCCCCGATGCCGAGACCCCCTTCGGGGCACAGCCGGCCGCCGAGCCCCGCGTCGGCGACGGGCGCAACCTCGACTCGATCCTGCGCATCCCCGTGCTGGTGCAGGTCGTGCTGGGCTCGGCCACCATGCCGGTCGCCAACCTGATGAAGCTCGGCCGCGGCGCCGTGGTGCCCCTCGACCACCGGGTCGGCGAGCCCGTGGACGTGATGGTCAACGGCCGCGTCGTCGCCCGCGGCGAGATCGTCATCGTCGAGGAGGACTCGTCGCGCTTCGGCGTCTCGCTGACCGAGGTGGTCGGCCCGGCCGATTCCGCCCCGGCCGCCTGAGGCCGCAGCCGTGGCGGCAGCTCCCCTGGCAGCATCCCTGGCGCCACCCGCCCTGGCCCCGACGGCGCCGGCCGCCGCCCCGGCCCTGCGCGGCGCGGGGCGCCAGCTCGCGCCGGTCGACCGGGTCGCGACCCTGCTGCTCGCCATGGGCAAGCCCGCGGCGGGGCGCCTGCTCAAGTACTTCGAGCCCGACGAGATCCGGCGCATCACGCGCTCGGCCGTGCAGCTCGGCGCGGTCAGCCCGGACCAGCTCGACGGCGTGGTCGAGTCCTTCGCGGTCGAGTTCGCTGGCGGCGCGAGCCTGGTCGGCACCGTGCAGGAGGTCGAGAAGCTCCTCACCGGCCTGATCCCCGCCGAGCAGCTCTCCGAGCTGCTCGCGGAGGTGCGCGGCAACGGCGCCCGCTCGGTCTGGGAGCGCATGTCCGCCGCCTCCGAGAGCGTGCTGGCGAGCTACCTCGTCAAGGAGCACCCGCAGACGGCGGCGCTGATCCTCTCGCGCATCAAGCCGGCGGTGGCCGCCAAGGTGATGAGCCAGCTGCCCGCGCCCCTGCGCAACACGCTGGTGCGCCGGATGCTCAGCTTCAAGCCGGTGGACGACGAGATCCTGTCCATGCTGGAGCGGGCGCTGCTGGAGGACTTCATGGCCAACGGCGCGCGCAATTCCGGCGCCGACACCCACGCCAAGATGGCCGACATCATCAACAAGATGGACCGGGCCCAGATGGACGAGGCGCTCTCGGCGCTGGCCGACGCGCGCCCGAAATCGGTCGAGATCTTGAAAGGTCTGCTCTTCACCTTCGACGACATCGTCAAGCTGGCGCCCCGCGCCCGCACCACCCTGTTCGACGCGGTCCCGAACGACCGCCTCGTCCTGGCCCTCAAGGGCACGGACGCGGAGTTCCGGGGCGTCATCCTGTCGGCGCTCTCGGCGCGCGTGAAGCGCATGGTCGAGCACGAGCTGAACGGCGGCGAGCCGGCCGCCCAGCGCGACGTCATGGAGGCGCGCCGCTCCATCACCGACCTCGCCATGGACATGGCGGGCCGCGGCGAGATCGAGATCAACGCCGAGGAGGGGGCGGGCGATGCGCTCATCCGCTAGACCCGATCGGTGCCCGATCGGCTCCAGCTTTTCTGGGTGCGGTCGGTCCGAGGATCGGACCGACCGGGATCCGGCGCACGC
Organism: Methylobacterium sp. CCH5-D2; assembly: GCF_001556475.1. NCBI lineage: Bacteria > Pseudomonadati > Pseudomonadota > Alphaproteobacteria > Hyphomicrobiales > Methylobacteriaceae > Methylobacterium > Methylobacterium sp. CCH5-D2. The sequence continues at coordinate 6,535 of NZ_LSIX01000505.1, forward strand.
ACGCCGACGCGCAGTCGCGCTCGCGCCCTTCGGGCGGGCGGCACACGCCTGCCGCGGTCGAATGAGCGAGCGGGCCGTCAGCGCGGGCCGCCCGCATGGCTGAGGACGTCGATCACGAGAGCAAGACCGAGGCCCCGACCGAGCGCCGCGTGCGCGAGGCGCTGGACAAGGGCGACATCCCGTTCTCCCGGGAGGCGCCGGTCTTCGCCTCGATCCTCGGCCTCCTGATCGGGCTCAGCCTGTTCGCGCGGGGGCAGGCCGCCCAGCTCGCGCGGGATCTCGCGCCCTTCCTCGACCATCCGCGCGGCTTCGCGCTGGCGAGCGCCGGGGACGTCCTGCTGCTGCTCCAGGCCGTGGCGGGCGCCACCGCCCGCTTCCTCCTGCCCTTCGTCCTGCTGCTGGCCGCCTGCGGCCTCTCCGCCTCGATCCTGCAGAACGTGCCCCGCTTCGTCGGCGACCGGATCCTGCCGAAGTGGCGCAACGTCTCGCCCGCCTCCGGCCTCGGACGGATCTTCGGGCGCCAGGGCCAGATCGAGTTCCTGAAATCGGTCCTTAAAGTCCTCGGTGTCAGTCTGGTGGTCATCCTGCTCCTGCGCTCGGAGCGGCAGAAAGCCGTGAATGCCATGTTCGTCGATCCGAGCCAGCTGCCGGAGCTGATCCTCACCATCTCGATCCGCCTCGTCTCGGCGGTGTCGATCGCCACCATCGTGATCGTGGCGGGCGACCTCGTCTGGGCGCGGCTGCGCTGGCAGCGCTCGCTCCGGATGTCGGTCCAGGACGTCAAGGACGAGTACAAGCAGACCGAGGGCGACCCGACCGTGAAGGCGCGCCTGCGCTCCCTCGCCCAGGACCGCTCGCGCAACCGCATGCTCGCGGCCGTGCCCCGCGCCACCGTGGTGATCGCCAACCCGACCCACTTCGCCGTGGCGCTCCGCTACGAGCCCAGCGAGAACCCCGCCCCCCTGGTCGTCGCCAAGGGCCAGGACCTGATCGCCCTGCGCATCCGCGCCATCGCCGAGGAGAACGGCATCGCGGTGATCGAGGACAAGCCTCTCGCAAGGTCGCTGTACGATGCTGTGCAGGTGGATCAGACGATCCCGGCCGAGTTCTACCGGGCGGTCGCCCAGATCCTGTTCTTCCTGTTCGCGAGGCCCCGATGATCCCCCAGGCCTACGACCCGGCCTTCGGCCGGACCGCCCCGGCCGACGTGATCGCGGCCTCGGAGCGGGTCTTCGCCGAGGAATTGCGCGACTTCATCGCCGAATTGTGCCTGCTCGACGGCGGCGTGCTGATCGGCTGGGTCCGGGGGGAGCACCACGGCAACATCGCCGACCTCGTCGCCTCCTCGGCCGAGCCCTTCTTCAAGGACGCGACGCTGGCCTACGCGGACGCCGCCGACGTGACGCTGGCCTGGGGCCGCTCGCTGCAGGTCGTGCTCGACATGGAGTTCGTGACGAAGCCCGTGACGGTGTTCTTCAAGCTCGTCCTCGACGGCTACTTCGCGGGCGTGGCGATCCAGCGGATCCTCGCCGAATCCGAGCCGCCCTTCTCCCCCGACGTCCTCGCCCGCGCGCTCACCGACGCGCGCCTGGAGCGCGCCCAGGCCTGAGCGACAAGGACTGAGCGACAAGGACTGAGCCACAGGGCCTGGGCGACAGGGCCTTGGGCCGGCACCGCGCGCAGGCCGGATCCCCGGCACTGGCGGGTGGTCCCCGGGGGGAGGTCCCCGGGCGATGGCCCCAAGTCCTCCGCGCCGGCGCGCCCGTAAGGCCAAGGTCGAAGGCGGCCGCCGTGCCTGCCCGGCGCGGCGCGGCCAAGCTGCGGCGAGACGACGCGCCGCGCGGGGTCTCTGCGTAGTCTTCCGGCATATCCGCAACACCGGCCGAAAAGCGGCCGCGATCCCGCGCGCCGCCGCGCGGCGCCGTTGACCTGCGGCCCGGAACGCAACATCTCAGGAATCGGGCCGTGCGTCTCAAGAAACCGAGGGAGGCGGGCGCCGCGGACATAATTGCGCCATACAATTTCCAATTGTATATTTCCGCACATTTACAAGTTGCGGTGTGTTGAGGGTCCGACGAGATCTGCTGAGCACCGGGGGCTGGGGCGGATGTACTGTTTGGTGGATGCCAGGGATTCGGTGAATGCCGGTTACGCGGCGAGCTTCGACCGCGAGGGCGTCTCGGCCTTCGGGCTCTCGCCGGAGGAGTTCACCGGCTGGCTGCAGACCGCCTCGCGCGGCGACCTCGACGCGGTGCAGGGCTTCCTGCTGGGCGATTTCGAGGACCGGGCGCGCTGCGCCGGGATCATCCGCAAGCACTCCCGCGCGCCGATCATCGCGCTCGCCGACCAGCGCTCCCTGGAGCAGACCCTCGTCCTGTTCGACGCCGGCATCGACGACGTGCTGCCCAAGCCCGTGCATGTCCGCGAGATCCTGGCCCGCTCGGAGGCGATCTGGCGCCGGGTGAACGGCGGCGTGCTCCCGGTCGCTCCCGGCGCCGAGGCCCCGGCCCGGCCGGAGCGCCTGCGGGTGTTCTTCGACGGGCGCGACCCGGAGGTGGACGGCGAGCCCCTGCCCCTGCCCCGGCGCGAGCGGCACATCCTCGAATACCTCGTGCGCAACCGCGGCCGCCGGCTGACCAAGGCGCAGGTCTTCAACGTGATCTACGGCGTCTACAGCAACGGCGTCGAGGAGAGCGTGGTCGAGGGCCACGTGAGCAAGCTGCGCAAGAAGCTCAGCCAGCGCCTCGGCTACGACCCGATCGAGGCCAAGCGCTACATGGGCTACGTCTACGTGGGGTGAGGCCGGCTCCGCCGGTTCCCCGGCCGGTTCTCTCCGGCCGGTTCGGGGGGCTATCTCGATCGCGCTCGGCTATCGCCCGGATGTCGCCTGCATTCGGCGCGGGTTGCCGGCGGCGGGTCGGGCTCGGGACCGATCCGGTCGGGACAGCCTGCGCCGCGCACGGGCACGACGGCGCAGGGCTGACGGTCGGGTGAGGCTCCTCTCCGCGGCAAGCCGGATCATTCGCTCGGACCGATGCGCTTGGGGTGTGCTCCGGCGTCCGCCTCGATCGTCATCTCGAGGCGGACGATCCTTTCGATCAGACGGGCGTGCGTCTCGGCGGATGCAGCCTTCGTCGCGGCTTCGAACTTCGCGATCAGCGCCTCGTCCCGGACGGCGGAAATTTGATTTCCCGTATCGATTTTGTCTAGGCGGTTCTCGAGCTCTTCGACGCGGTCAAGAATTTTCTTTATATTGTCCTTGAGGCGATTCATCTCCTCCAGTATCAATATTCCATTCTTTATCGCGCCGAACACTCCCCCGCTCATCGTTGATGCGCCCCCCAAGTCGCTCTTCGATCTCTTCGTTCAGAATTCTTAGCTGGCTCAATATCAAATCGTACTGGGTCTCCAGGATTGCATCATGACCCTCGTCGGCCGGAAGGCCGTAGAGGCCGTAGGCGGTTGGATCCGGGCCGTGCGCGACGGCGCCGTGCACGCTGCCGGCGAATTCGTCGCCGCGACGGAGCGGGCGTTCCTTATGACCGCCGCCCTGCCGTTGCGTCAGGACAGGCGGTTCGGCCTCCAGCTCCTCGACGCGGATCGTCATGAAACGCAGGATGTCTTCCGAGATCTGCATCTGACGCTCCATCTCGGCGATCGCGGCCG
>NZ_LSIX01000506.1:0-7150 GCF_001556475.1 Methylobacterium sp. CCH5-D2
GGACGCAGGCGCGCCCCGCGGAGACGCGACCGAAGCCCGCCGAGGCCCGCGCCGCCGAGCCGCGGCCCGCGGATCCCGCCACCACAGGATCGATCCGCCCGGCCGCGCCGCGGGCCTCGAAGCCCGCGCCCCTGCTGCCGCCGGGTCTGGTCGGGCAGGCCGATTGACGCATCACGGATAGTTTAGAACGGATCCAGGCTTTGCGTCCCCCGGGACCCGGCCATGCGCGTCCCGGGGGGGCCGGAACAAACAGCGTCACCGCTCATTCTGCCGATGAACGATGCCAGCGCGACCGCAGGGACACCCGTGGGCGCAGCATCGACACCGGACATTCCAGACGAACGGAGACCTCCATGGCCAAGGCCAAGCCCGTCAGCCGGATCGGCAGCGACCGCCTCAACACCCCGACCGACCTCAACCCCGAGGACGTCAAGAAGATCTCCGAGGGCTTGACGGTCCTGCTGTCGGACCTCTTCGCGCTCTACATCAAGACGAAGAACTTCCACTGGCACATCAGCGGCCCGAACTTCCGCGACTACCACCTGCTCCTCGACGAGCAATCGCAGCAGATCTTCGCGATCATCGACGCCGTGGGCGAGCGCGGCCGCAAGATCGGCGGCACGGTGCTGCGCTCGATCGGCCAAGCGAAGTCGCTGACCAACGTGCAGGACAACGACGCCGAGTATGTCGGTCCGCTCGACATGCTCAAGGAACTGCGGGACGACAACAAGGCGCTCACCGCCCGCATGCGCGAGCTGCACGAGGTCACCGACGAGGCCAACGACGTCTCGACCACCAGCCTGCTGGAGGAGTGGATCGACCAGTCCGAGGAGCGCACGTGGTTCCTCTACGAGACCACCCGCAACGCCGAGGCCGGCGGTCACTGAGCCGTCCCAGTCCCCGGAGCAGCAGGGCCCCGCACCACCGGTGCGGGGCCTTTTTCATGGTCAGGGGCCGAGCAGATCGACCAGGAACGGGATCAGAGGCTCGTCCGCGGGCGGCATGGCGAGATCCCGCAAGGCACTCGGCCGGACCCATTTCAAGGCCTGACCCTCAAGACCCTGCGGCGTGCCGGACCAGCGGCGGCAAAGGTAGAGCGGCATCAGCAGGTGGAAGCTCTCGTAGGCGTGGCTCGCGAAGGTGAGCGGAGCGAGGCAGGGCTCCTCGACGCGCACGCCGATCTCCTCGGCGAGTTCGCGGATCAGCGTGGCCTCGGGCCGCTCCCCGGGCTCGACCTTGCCGCCCGGGAACTCCCACAGACCCGCGAGCTGCTTGCCGGGCGGGCGCTGGCTCACCAGCACGCGCCCGTCCCGGTCCACCAGGGCGACCGCCACCACGAGGAGCAGGCGCAGCGGCGCGGCCTCGCTCCTGGTCATTGCGCGACCGCGAAGCTGGCCTGGACCTCGCTGCGGCTCTCGATCGCGCCGGCGGCGAGCGGCACCCGGCGGCCCGGCGCCGGGGCCTTCATGCGCGCCTGCGCGGCCATCGGCATGGGCGGCGGCACGGCACTGCCGCTTCCGGAGAGGCTGCACAGCCGCCCGAGCTTGGCGCCGACCGCTTCGGCGAGTTCCGCGGCGCGGGCGCGCGCGTCCCTGGCGGCGGCGACCTGAAGCTCCGCGTCGACCTTCTCGGGATCGTTCAGGCCGAAGCCGATGGAATCGATCCGGTTGGCGCCGGCGTCGAGCGCCCGGCGCAGCAGGTCGCCGAGGCGGCCCATGTCGGCGAGCCGGATCGTGACCGCGTTCGCCGCCCGGTAGCCGTCCGGTTGGGACTCGACGGTGCCGTTCGGACGGGTGACCGCGCGGGTCGCCGCCTCGAGCACGACCGCGGAGGTGCCGATGTCGCCCTCCGGCACGCCGAGCTCGCGCCCGAGGGCGACCACGCCCGCGACCGCCTTCGAGGCGGCGTCGAGCGCCGCGGCCGGGCTCTGTGCCTTCGTCTCGACGCCGACCGTGACCGCGGCGAAGTCGGGCGCGCGGGCGGAGGCCGCCCGGCCCGTGACGCCGATCGTGTGCGCGCAGGCATCGTCGGCGCGCGCGGGCGCCGCGACGAGCAGCAGGGCGAGGCCGGCGAGCGCGGCCCTCACGAGCGGTAATCCCCGTTGATCTCGATGTAGGCCTTGGTGAGGTCGCAGGTCCAGACGCGGGCGCTGCCCTCCCCCAACCCGAGATCGACCCGGACGCGGATGTCCTGCTCGCGCATCACGGCGCTCGCCGCGTCCTCGCTGTAATCGGGGTCGCGCGCGCCCGCGACGGCCACGCGCACGTCGCCGAACCAGATCGCGAGGCGGTCGCGGTCGGCGGGCTCTCCGGCCTTGCCGACCGCCATCACGACGCGGCCCCAGTTCGCGTCCTCGCCCGCCACCGCGGTCTTCACCAGCGGCGAGTTCGCGATCGACATGGCGATGCGGTGGGCGGAGCGGTCGCTCTCGGCGCCCGTGACCTCGACGGTCACGAACTTGCGCGCGCCCTCCCCGTCCTTGGCCACGAGTTGCGCGAGTTCCGCGAGCAGGTCGTCGAGCGCCGCCCGGAAGCCGGCGAGGCGCGGGTCGGCGGCGTCCGCCACCGCCGCGTTGCCGGCCCTGCCCGTGGCGAACAGCATCAGGGTGTCGGAGGTCGAGGTGTCGCCATCGACCGTCACGCAGTTGAAGCTGCGGTCCGCCCCTTCCGTGAGCAGCGCCTGGAGCACCGGCTGCGGCAGGGCGGCGTCGGTGAAGACGAAGGCCAGCATCGTCGCCATGTCGGGGGCGATCATGCCCGCGCCCTTGGCGATGCCGTTGATGGTCACGGCGCTGCCGTCGATCTCGGCCCGGCGCGTGGCGCGCTTCGGGAAGGTGTCGGTGGTCATGATGGCCTGCGCGGCCGCGGCCCAGGCGGCGGGGCCGTCCTCGGCACGGGCCGCGCAATCGGCCAGCACGCCCTCGAACTTGGAGGCGTCCAGGGGCTCGCCGATCACGCCCGTGGAGGCGACGAACACGTCGGTCTCTGCGCAAGGTGCGGCCTGCGCGGCGATGCGGGCGGTGAGCGCCACCGCATCGCGGCCGCGCCGGCCCGTGAAGGCGTTGGCGTTGCCGGAATTCACGACGAGCGCCCGGGCCGATCCGGAGGTCAGCGCCTCGCGGCACCAGTCGACCGGCGCGGAGGGGCACTTGGAGCGGGTGAACACCCCCGCCGGCACGGTGCCGGCGGCAAGCCCGACATAGAGCACGTCCGTGCGGCCGGAATAGCGGATGCCGGCCTGCGCGGTGGCGAGGCGCACCCCTGCGACGGGCGGCAGGTCCGGCTGTGTCTTCGGGGCGAGGGGCGAGACGGGCGGCGGATTGGCGGACGACAAGGACGATCTCCGGCGTTGACCGCGGGGCGCCGCGGTGTTGCCCCGCGGGAGGCTCGGCCGTCAACCGGGCCCCGGGGTCCCGCACGCACCCGTGCCGCGTCGCGGTGCGCCGGGTCGCGATGCCTCTCGGCCGGGCAGCCCGGCCGGAATTGCGGCGCCTTCGCGGCAAGACCCTTGTGTGACCGCGAGATGTCGGTCTAGCATGATGCAATGCAACGCGAACACGATGCCGATCGCGCCATGCCGCGAGTAGCCCTCGGATCCGCTGCCGATTCTCCCGTCGTCCCGCCTAGGGGATGCTACCGGGTTCAGGTGCTCGTCGCCGGCCGCCAGAAGCGCTGGCGCGACGCCGTCTCCGCCCAGATCCGCCGGACCGGCTATCAGGTCACGGCCTGCGACAACGGGGTGGACGCGATGGCCGTGCTCGCCCTCGGGCTTCCCCTCGACGTGATGGTGGTCGACGCCTCGCTGGAGGGGCGGCTGTGCTGCTCGCAGCTGGCCCAGGAAGCCCGGGCGCTGCGCCCCTCGCTGCGCGTCGTGCTGGCCTGCGACATGACGGAGGCCGAGCGCGCGGCGGTCGATCGGATGCCCGACGCGCTGATCGTCGCGAAGGACCACCGCGCGGGAGCGGTCGCGAGCATCGTGCGCGAGGCGCTCGCGGCGCCGGGTATCTGAGGACAGCGATACAGTTCCTCTCCGCCCGCGCAGGGCACGCGGTCCTTATCGATCTCGTTCCCAGGACGAGAACCTGTATGAGGCGCGAGTCCCCTCTCCCATAGGGAGAGGTCTGCTTTCGCAGAAAGCCAGGTGAGGGGTATGAGGTTTCCAGGTAGGGCGCGGAGCTGAACGCGCGTCGATCCCGTGCTCGGTCCTGAGGCGTCATACCCCTCACCCCAACCCTCTCCCTATGGGAGAGGGGGCACGGCGCGATTCACCCCGGACGGCCGAACCGATCGACCGAAGGCCGTATGAAGCACGTGAACGTGGCAATCCGCCGGGGCGGATCCTGCGGCCTCACACCACCAGGTTCACGATCCGGCCCGGCACCACGATGACCTTCCGGGGCGCCCGCCCCTCCAACACCTTCTGAACGGCCTCCAGCGCCAGGGTCGCGGCCTCGACGGCCTTCGCGTCGGCGTCGCGGGGCACGGTGACGTCCGCGCGCTTCTTTCCGTTGATCTGCACCGGGAGCGTGATCTCGTCCTCGACCAGCAGCGCCGCCTCGACCTCCGGCCAGGGGGCCTGGGCCACCAGCCCCGAGCGCCCGAGCGCCTGCCAGCATTCCTCGGCGAGGTGCGGCATCATCGGGGCGATGAGCTGCACCAGGATGCCGGCGGCCTCCGTGGCGGCGGCGCGGGAGGCGGTGCCGCGCAGGGCCTCGTCGAGGGCGTTGGCCAGCGTGTAGACCTGCGCGACGCAGCGGTTGAAGCGCAGGCGCTCGACATCCTCGCCGACGCCCGCCAGCGCCCGGTGCGCCGCCTTGCGCAAGGAGAGATCGGCCGCGCCGTCCCCGGTCGCCTGCGCCGCCGCGTTCACGAGGCGCCAGACCCGCTGGACGAAGCGGGCGGCGCCCTGCACGCCCTCCTCCGTCCAGATCACGTCGCGCTCGGGCGGCGAGTCCGAGAGCATGAACCAGCGGGCGGTGTCCGCACCGTAGCTCGCGATGATGTCGTCGGGATCGACCACGTTCTTCTTCGACTTCGACATCTTCTCGATCGCCCCGATGGCGATCGGCGCGCCGGTTTTCACGTGGAACGCTTGGCGGCCACCCTCCCCGCCCTCGAACCGGATCTCGGCGGGCGGCACCCAGGCGCCGGCCTCGTCCTTGTAGGTCTCGTGGACGACCATCCCCTGCGTGAACAGGCCCGCGAAGGGCTCGGCCACGCCGGACCAGCCGGCCTCGCGCATCGCCCGGGTGAAGAAGCGGGCGTAGAGCAGGTGCAGGATCGCGTGCTCGATGCCGCCGATATACTGATCGACCGCGAGCCAGTGATCGACCGCCCGGCGGTCGGTCGGCGCGTCCGTGAGCCAGGGCGCGGTGAAGCGTGCGAAGTACCAGGACGAGTCCACGAAGGTGTCCATCGTGTCGGTCTCGCGCCGGGCCGCCTGCCCGCATCTCGGGCACGGCACGTCGCGCCACGCGCGGTCGCGCTCCAAGGGATTGCCGGGCTGGTCGAACGAGACCTCGTCGGGCAGCCGCACCGGCAGGTCGGCGACGGGCACCGGCACCGGGCCGCAGGCGTCGCAGTGGATGATCGGGATCGGGCAGCCCCAGTAGCGCTGGCGCGACACGCCCCAGTCGCGCAGCCGGAACTGCACCTTGCGGGCGGCCACGGCCTCGCCCGCCAGGACCTCCTGCTCCAGGCGGTTGGCCACCGCCTCGAAGGCCTCGTGCGTGGTCATCCCGTCGAGGAAGCGCGAGTTGATCAGCCGTCCGTCGCCGTCGTAGGCGGTGTCCGTGACGACGAAGGCGGCCGGGTCCTGCCCCTCCGGGCAGACCACCGGCGTGTTGCCGAGGCCGTACTTGTTGGCGAAGTCGAGGTCGCGCTGGTCGTGGGCCGGGCAGCCGAACACGGCGCCGGTGCCGTACTCCATCAGCACGAAGTTCGCGACGTAGACCGGCAGTTCCCAGGCCGGGTCGAGCGGGTGGCGCACGGTGAGCCCCGTGTCGAAGCCGAGCTTCTCGGCCGTGTCGATCGCCTCCTGGGCGGTGCCGATGCGGCGGCACGCCTCGATGAAGCTTTGCAGCTCCGGCCTGTCGGCGGCCAGCGCGGCCGCGAGCGGATGGTCGGCCGCGATCGCCAGGAACTTCGCGCCGAACAGCGTGTCGGGCCGCGTGGTGTAGACCTTCACCGCGTCCTGCCCCTTGGCGGGCCGGGTCAGCGCGAAGCGGACCTCGAGGCCCTCCGACTTGCCGATCCAGTTCTTCTGCATCAGCCGGACCTTCTCCGGCCAGCGGTCCAGGCCGTCGAGGGCGCCGAGCAGATCCTCGGCGAAGTCGGTGATCTTGAAGAACCACTGGGTCAGCTCGCGGCTCTCGACCAGCGCGCCCGAGCGCCAGCCGCGCCCGTCGATCACCTGCTCGTTGGCGAGCACCGTGTGATCGACCGGGTCCCAGTTCACCTTCGCGGTGCGGCGCGTGACCAGCCCCTTCTCCAGGAAATCGAGGAACATGCGCTGCTGGTGCTTGTAGTAGTCCGGATCGCAGGTCGCGATCTCGCGGCTCCAGTCGAGCGACAGGCCCATGGACTGGAGCTGGCCGCGCATGGTGGCGATGTTCGCGTAGGTCCAGTCGCGCGGGTTGACCTTGCGCTCCATGGCGGCGTTCTCGGCGGGCAGGCCGAAGGCGTCCCAGCCCATCGGGTGCAGCACGTTGAAGCCCTTCGCGCGCTTGTAGCGGGCCACCACGTCGCCCATCGCGTAGTTGCGCACGTGCCCCATGTGGATGCGCCCCGACGGGTAGGGGAACATCTCCAGCACGTAGTATTTCGGGCGGGGATCGTCGTTCGGCGTCTCGAAGATCCTGGCCTGCGCCCAGGCCTCCTGCCAGCGCGGCTCGGCATCCTTGGCGTTGTAGCGCTCGGGCGCGGTCGGGTTCGGGTTCGTCATGGCTCGGATCGCAGGGAACGGGCGGCGGGCCCGGAGGCCGCATTCGGGCCGGCACTAGCATATCCGCGCCCGCTCCGGTCAACGCGCGGGCGCGCACCGCCCCTGCGCGCCCGCTGCTGTGCGGAGCCGGGCGCTTGCGGCGCGCGTTGCGGCTGGTAGGTCCCTCGCCTGAACCGACCCGAAAAGCTGGACGTGCCGATGACCGAAC
>NZ_LSIX01000507.1:0-7346 GCF_001556475.1 Methylobacterium sp. CCH5-D2
CCGAGATCGAGACCGACAAGGCCACGATGGAGGTCGAGGCCATCGACGAGGGCGTCCTCGCCAAGATCGTGGTGCCGGAGGGCACGGCGGACGTGCCGGTCAACGACCTGATCGCGATCATCGCGGGCGAGGGCGAGGACGTCTCCGCAGCGGCCGCGGGCGGCGGCGCCGCGCCGAAGGCCGAGGCCAAACCCGCCGCCGAGGCGCCGAAATCCGATGCCGGGCAGAACACCACGCCGGGCGACGGCCACATGTCCTACGCCCGCGTGAACGAGGCGCCGGACGCCGCGAAGCCCGCCGCGGGTGGCGGACAGGCCGCCGCCCCGGCCTCCTCGGGAGGTCGCGTCTTCGCCTCGCCGCTGGCGCGCCGCATCGCCAAGCAGGAGGGCGTCGATCTCGCCGCCGTCCAGGGCTCGGGCCCGCACGGCCGCATCATCGCCCGCGACGTGCAGGAGGCGAAGGCCTCCGGCGCCACCAAGGCGGCCCCGGCCCCTGCTCACCAGGCCGCCGAGACCCCGAAGGCCGCAGCCCCCGCGCCGAAGGCCGCTCCGGCCGGCGGCGCGCCCGCCGGGCTCAGCCTCGATCAGGTGCGGGGCTTCTACCAGAAGGACGCCTACGAGGAGGTTCCCCTCGACGGCATGCGCAAAACCATCGCCAAGCGCCTCACCGAGGCGATGCAGGTGGCCCCGCACTTCTACCTCACTGTCGATTGCGAGCTCGACGCGCTGATGAAGCTGCGCGAGACGCTGAACGGCTCGGCCGGCAAGGACCGGGACGGCAAGCCGCTGTTCAAGCTCTCGGTCAACGACTTCGTCATCAAGGCGATGGGCCTCGCACTGACCCGCGTGCCGGCCGCCAACGCGGTCTGGGCCGAGGACCGGATCCTGCGCTTCAAGCACGCCGAGGTCGGCGTGGCGGTGGCCATCGACGGCGGCCTGTTCACCCCGGTCATCCGCCGGGCCGACGAGAAGACGCTCTCGGCCATATCGAACGAGATGAAGGACTTCGCGGCCCGCGCCCGCGCCAAGAAGCTGAAGCCCGAGGAGTACCAGGGCGGCGTCACCTCCGTGTCCAACCTCGGCATGTTCGGGATCAAGCACTTCACCGCGGTGATCAACCCGCCGCAATCCAGCATCCTGGCGGTGGGTGCGGGCGAGAAGCGCGTCGTGGTGAAGGACGGCCAGCCGACCGTCGCCCAGGTGATGACCTGCACGCTGTCCTGCGACCACCGCGTGCTCGACGGGGCGCTGGGCGCCGAACTGGTCTCGGCCTTCAAGGGGCTCATCGAGAACCCGATGGGCATGCTGGTCTAAGGCGCGCGGGGGAAGAGCGACATGTCCGACACCTACGACATCCTCGTCATCGGCGCGGGCCCCGGCGGCTACGTCACGGCGATCCGCGCGGCGCAGCTCGGCTTCAAGACGGCCGTGGTCGACCGCGAGCATCTCGGCGGCATCTGCCTGAACTGGGGCTGCATCCCCACCAAGGCGCTGCTGCGCTCGGCCGAGATCTACCACTACATGCAGCACGCCTCCGATTACGGGCTCTCGGCCAAGGAGGTCTCGTTCGATGCCGCCGCGATCGTGAAGCGCTCGCGCGGCGTCTCCGGCCGGCTCAACGGCGGCGTCGGCATGCTGCTCAAGAAAAACAAGGTCGACGTGATCTGGGGCGAGGCCACGGTCGAGTCCGTCGCCAAGGGCAACGAGCCCGGCAAGGTCACCGTGAAGGAGACCAAGCGCGCGGAGGCCCCGAAGGGCGCCAAGGGGGCCGGCAGCTACAGCGCCAAGCACATCATCCTGGCGACCGGTGCGCGCCCGCGCGCGATCCCCGGCATCGAGCCCGACAAGAAGCAGATCTGGACCTACTACGAGGCCATGGTGCCGGAGGCGATGCCGAAGTCCCTGCTCGTGATGGGCTCGGGCGCGATCGGTATCGAGTTCGCCTCGTTCTACCGCACCATGGGCGCCGAGGTGACGGTTGTGGAGCTGCTGCCGCAGATCCTGCCCGTCGAGGACGCCGAGATCGCCGGCATGGCCCGCAAGCGCTTCGAGAAGCAGGGCATCAAGATCCTCACCGGTGCCAAGGTGACGAAGGTCGAGAAGGGCGCGAACGCCGTCACGGCGACGATCGAGGGCTCAGACGGCAAGAGCCAGCAGATCTCGGCCGAGAAGCTGATCTCGGCGGTGGGCGTCGTCGGCAACATCGAGAATCTTGGCCTCGAGAAGCTCGGCGTGAAGACCGACCGTGGCACCATCGTCACGGACGGGCTCGGACGCACCAACGTGCCGGGCCTCTACGCGATCGGCGACGTCGCAGGCCCGCCGATGCTCGCCCACAAGGCCGAGCACGAGGGCGTCATCTGCGTCGAGACCATCAAGGGTCTGCACACGCACCCGATGGACAAGGGCAAGATCCCGGGCTGCACCTATTGCCACCCGCAGATCGCCAGCGTCGGCCTTACCGAGGCCAAGGCCAAGGAGCAGGGCTTCCAAGTCAAGGTCGGCCGCTTCCCCTTCGCGGGCAACGGAAAAGCCATCGCGCTCGGCGAGCCGGACGGCCTGATCAAGACGATCTTCGACGCCAAGACCGGCCAGCTGCTCGGCGCCCACATGATCGGCGCCGAGGTAACCGAGCTGATCCAGGGCTATGTCGTCGCGATGACGCTGGAGAGCACCGAGGAAGAGCTGATGCACACGGTCTTCCCGCATCCGACGCTCTCCGAGATGATGCACGAGAGCGTGCTCGACGCCTACGGGAAGGTGATCCACACCTGAGCCGCGGTGGCCCGGCCAGGCCCGATCGGTCACGCGGTCCGGTCTGGCCCTCCGACGCAACCGGCGGTCGTGTCGTCAGATTTCGCGCGCTCGGCTTCGCCCGGCGCGCGTGCCGGCGGCAAGCGGTTGCCCTGCCCGACGAAAAAGGCCCGTCAGCCGATGGGCTGACGGGCCTTCGCAGGGGCCACGCGTTCTCTTGTGCGTAGCGGGAGCATCCGGCCCGACCGGCCCTGCCGGACGGGGAACTCGACCGCCGCGCTCGAGGCGCCACTATCCCTGCAGGTTCCTGTTCGGCGGCGTGTCCTGATCCGGATCGGCGGTACGAGATGTCGGGACGCAGGAACCGTGACGGCTCATCGCAGGCCTCCTCTCTCAAGACCGACGCCCGATCTGGCGCCGAGATCCAGAGGCTAGATCGGTTTCGTGTCGGTTCGCAAGCCGTCTTTTCGTAGGACGGCGTCCGATCGCCGCTTGGGGAACGCGACGATCGCGGCTCGACGCGCTCACGGCAGCGCGATCAGGTTCCGCAGAAGGTTGGGCGGCAGCATCGTCCCGGCGCTGGTGATGATCCACGGCGTGCCCTCGCCGCTGCGCAGGGCGGTTGCGGCCTCCTCCAGCGCGAGGAGAAGGCTCGGCATCTCGCGGGGTTCGACCGCCTTGGCATCGATGCTGTGCGGCCAGACGGTCAGCGTCGCCGATCCGAGCAGCTCGCCGCGGCTCACGAGCCGGCGGCGCAGGAGGTTCCTGGCGACACGGGATCCTCGCTCGCAGGAGAGCTTATCCAGGCGATCGCTCCCTCGAGAGAACCAGCGTGTCCGCCTCATGCACAGCACAGGTTGTGCCAGTCCCGCTCCGAGACCTGCGGTCCGCCGGCTTGGCGGCGGAGAGCGGGCGCGTCTAAAATTTTCACCCGTACGGATCTGCGAGGAGTGATCATGAGCGATGTCGCGACCACCGCCCGTGGGCCGAGCTACGGCGACGTCGCGCGGGCCGCGGAGCGGATCCGCGGGGCGGCGCATCGGACGCCGGTGCTGACGTCCCGCACGGCCGACGCGCGCACCGGCGGCCAACTGTTCTTCAAGGCCGAGAACCTTCAGCGGGCCGGCGCCTTCAAGTTCCGCGGCGCCTACAACGCCATCGCGGCGCTCCCCGAGGATGCCCGTCGGCGCGGCGTGATCGCCTACTCGTCCGGCAACCACGCCCAGGCGATCGCGCTGGCGGCGCGGCTGCTCGGCGTGCCGGCCACCATCGTGATGCCGCTCGACGCGCCGGCCATGAAGGTCGCGGCGACCCGCGACTACGGGGCCGAGATCGTCACCTACGACCGCTACACGCAGGACCGCGAGGCGCTCGGCCGTGCCATCGCCGCCGAGCGGTCCCTGAGCCTGATTCCACCCTACGACCACCCGGACGTCATCGCCGGCCAGGGAACCCTGGCGCTGGAACTCATCGAGGAGACAGGACCGCTCGACATACTGGTCACCTGCCTCGGCGGCGGCGGCCAGCTTGCGGGCTGCGCGCTGGCCGCCGCCGAACTGATGCCGCGGGCCAGGGTCTACGGCGTCGAGCCGGAGGCCGGCAACGACGGCCAGCGCTCCTTCCGGGAAGGCCGGATCGTGCGGATACCGGTGCCGCAGACAATCGCGGACGGGGCCCAGACCACGCATCTGGGCGACCACACCTTTCCGATCATCGCGCGCCACGTCACCGACGTGCTCACCGTCTCGGACGCGCAGCTCGTCGAAACCATGCGCTTCTTCGCCGAGCGCATGAAGCTCGTCGTCGAGCCCACGGGCTGCCTCGCCGCGGCGTCCGTCCTCGGCGGCCTGCTGGACGTGCGCGACCTGCGGGTCGGCATCGTGATCAGCGGCGGCAACGTCGATCTCGCCAGCTTCGCCCGGCTCGTCGCCGGATGAGGCGCGCCGCGGGGCTCGTCCTGGGGGCGCTGCTGGCGCCCGCGCCGGCCGCGGGCGCGGAGGTCGCGGTCGATGCGGGCGTCTGGCCCTATGCGTCGGTGGGGAAGCTCAACGTCGTGCTCGGCGCCAACCGCCGCGCTTTCTGCAGCGCCACGCTGATCGCCCCGCGCCTCGTGCTGAGCGCCGCCCATTGCCTCTGGGACGGGCCGCGCACCCGCTGGGTCGGGCCGCGGAGCGTGCATTTCGTGGCCGGCTGGCGCCAGGGAACCTACAACGCCCACGCCGTCGCCGACCGCTACGTCACCGGTCCCGGCTACGCCTTCGGCACCACGGCGGCGGATTTCGCCAGGGACTGGGCCCTGATCGCGCTGGCCGAGCCCGTGGATCTCCGCCCGGTCCCGCTCGCGGGCGAGGGCGACGCTGCGGGGGGTCGGCGCGAGATCCGAAGGGCCGGCTACAGCCACGCCCGCGCCGAGCGCATGAGCGCGCAGGGCGAGTGCGCGGTGGAGGAGCAGCCGGACCCGCCGCTCCTGCTGCACGATTGCCGCGCGCTGCCCGGCGAGTCCGGCTCCGCCCTGCTGCGGCTGGGCGAGGACGGTCCCGCGGTGATCGGCGTGCTGGTGGCGCGCCGGCCGGAAGGGGCGGGCGGGCGCTCGCTCGCCGTCCCGGTCCGCAGCTTCCGCGCCGAGGCGGAACGGATGCGCGCCGCCCTTTCCCCCGGCCGTTAACGAAACGGTAAGCCCCCCGCCACATCTCTGCCCCGAATCTGCACGCAAGCTTGAGCGTGGCTGAGGCAGGCCGGTTCGCGGCCGCATCCAGGATGCGGCGCGTGCGGGCGCGAGGGAACATCGGGAAGGGAGCGCGAGCGCATGCAGGGTGTGAGGACGGCGAAGACTGTATCCGGACTGGCGTTCATCCTGGCATGCGGCTGCCTCGGCGGCTGCAATACCGCAACGCCCCTGGTCACCGGATCGATTCCCGGCCGCAAGCCCGCGATGGCCGTCAACGAAACGGAGCGCGACTGCCTCGGGCGCGCCATGTACTTCGAGTCGAACCGCAGCGACCCCGAAGGGCTCCTCGCCGTCGGAACCGTGGTGATGAACCGGCTGGAATCGGCCGCGTTCCCGGGCGGCATCTGCGAGGTGGTGGGCCAGCCGCGCCAGTTCGCGGCGGGCGTCCTGACGAAGCCGATGAACGAGCCGAAGAGCCTGGAGAAGGTGGCGGACGTCGCCGACGCGGTCCTCGCGGGCGAGCGCCACCCGAAGGTGGGCCAGGCGATGTACTTCCACACCGCCGGGCACCGCTTCCCCTACAGCAACATGCACTACGTGGCGGTGGCGGGCGGCAACGCCTTCTACGAGAAGCGCAAGCCGGGCTCGCCCGTCGCGCTGGCCTATGCCGCCTCGCCGCCGCCCGTCGCGGCCCCGGTCCCGCTGCGGCAGGCCGAGCATCTCCCGCAGGGGCCGGCCCGCGACATCTGCACGGTCGCCGCCCTCGCGCAGGCCGGGCGGGCCGGCTGAGATCCTCCTCGACCGAGCGGGCCGCAGACGACGCATCCCCTCGTGCGCCATACGCGAAGAGGGGAGCGACGGGAGGCGAGGCGCCGCCGACAAGCCGTTCGCGACGGCGGCCGACGCCCCTCGGAACGAGAAGGAGCCGGTTCGGGCGCGAGGGCCCGAACCGGCTCCTGTCGTTTTCGCCACGGCGCGGCGAGGACGCACCTCGGCTTCGGCGGCCACGGCGCCGCGGGTCCGCGCCGAGCCGGAGGCCCTAATCCTGCCGGGCGCGCCGCGCCGCCTGCGCCATGCGGATGAGTTCGCGGGCGGTGAGACCGCGCTCGGTGTGCAGGATGACCTCGCCCCCTGGAAGCGGACGCGCCTTGGCGCTCCCGCTGGCCTCGATCCGTGTGTCGCGCTCGCGCATCGTCCGCCGCAACCTGACCGCCCGTTTCAACGCCGCAACCATCTTCGCTCCAGCCCGGATCACGCCGGGTTGGTTAACGAAATCGGTGCCGCTCGAACATTCTTGAAGCGCTCCGGCCATGCCCTACCCGGACCGGATCGGACGAGATTTTTTCGCGCTGCGAGATCCGCGCGACGGGCTCAGAGCGCGCGCGGCAGCGCGAGGATGTCGGCCATCGTGACGGGTCTGCCCATCTGGCCGCAGAGATGCAGGAGCGTGGTCTGCCGGAAGCGCAGGTCCCCGGTCACCTCGTCTCCGGCCCAGTCCGGCCGGGAGAAGGGCTGATCCTCCGCGTCCAGCTCGACCTCCGCCAGCACGATCCCGGCGAGGCTGCCGCCGAACTCGTCCACCACCCAGGTCAGGCCGTCATGGGGCACGCAGTGGCGCGTCTTCTCGATCACGCCGCCGACGCAGACCTCCCGGAGCATCGCCTCCGCGTCGGCGCAAGGTATCTCGTACTCGAATTCCGGGCGACCGATGCCGAGCCGCGCGCCCTTCACGGTGAGCCAGGCCCGGTCCTCGTCGAGGCGTACCCGAACCTTGCCGCGCCCGAACTGGCCGACCAGCCCGTCGCGAAGGCCGCGCCGTCCCGTGGCGGACGCGCGCCACCCCTCGTGGGCGACCAGGAACTTCCGCTCGATCTCGAAACGCATCCGGAACTCGGGCAGCCTCGTGTCGGCGGATGGTTCGGGAG
>NZ_LSIX01000508.1:0-3190 GCF_001556475.1 Methylobacterium sp. CCH5-D2
CTCACCCGGCTTTCTGCGAAAGCAGACCTCTCCCGCACGGGAGAGGGGACCCGCGCTCTATCCGCCTCGGGGCTCGCTCGGCATATGCGATCGCCGTGCCCGCAGATGGGGGCGGGAGACCGCGCAGCGTGTCCGCCTGCCCGCCTCGATTTGCCCCGCGGCCCCGGCGCTGCTACCGCGCCGGCCTGTCCCGGAGTCCGTCGCCCCCGTGTCCGCCCTCTCCCTCGTCATCCGGCCCGAGCACCCCGACGACGACGGGGCGATCGGGCGCCTGCACGCCCGCGCCTTCGGGCCGGGCCGCTACGCCCGCACCGCCTACCGGCTGCGCGAGGGGATCGCGCACCGGGCGGATCTCAGCGTCACCGCCTCGGTCGGCGGCTTCCTGGCGGGCTCGGTGCGGATGAACGCCGTGCGGGCAGAGGGGCCGGCCTTCCTGGCGCTCGGGCCGCTCGCGGTCGATCCGAGCTTCGAGGGCCGCGGCGTCGGCTCCAGCCTGATGCGGGCGGCCCTCGACGCCGCGCGGGCGGCCGGCGAGGGCCTCGTGATCCTGGTGGGCGACGCGTCCTTCTACGCCCGCTTCGGCTTCGCCCCCGTGCCGCCCGGCCGGCTCGTCCTGCCGGGGCCGGTCGATCCGGCCCGCTTCCTCTGGCTCGAACTGGCCGACGGCTTCTCGGCGCGCGTCTCCGGCACGGTGGCGGGGGCCTGACGGGAACGCGATCCGCGCCCGCGCCTTGTCCGCCCGGGAGTTCGCCGGAGGATCGGCATGGTGCGTCACGAGACGGTCGCGGTGAACGGCGCGGACCTGCACGTCGCGCGGCGGGGCTCTGGCCCGCCCCTCGTCCTGCTGCACGGCTGGCCCGAGTTCTGGCTGACCTGGGAGCCGGTGATGGCCCGGCTCGCCGACCGGTTCGACTGCATCGCGCCGGACCTGCGGGGCTTCGGCCGGAGCGCCGTGCCGGGCACGGGCCCGAGCGACACGGTGGGCCCGGAGGTCCACGCGGACGACGTCGCCGCGTTGCTCGGTGCCCTTGGCATCGCGCGGGCCGGCATCGTCGGGCACGATGTCGGGGCCTATGTGGGGCAGGCGCTGGCGCGCCGGGCGCCGGAGCGCTGCGCCGGCCTGTTCTTCTTCGACTGCCCCTATCCGGGCATCGGCCCGCGCCTGGGCCGGCCCGACAACCTCATCGAGATCTGGTACCAGTCCTTCCACCTCAAGCCCTTCGCGGCCGAGATGGTGTCCTCCTCGCGCGAGGCCTGCCGGCTATATATCGGCCACTTCCTGCGGCACTGGTCCGGCCCGAACCCGGGGGCCTTCGACGACGTGCTGGAGGATTTCGTCGACACCTTCCTGCAGCCGGGCGCCATGCAGGGCGGCTTCAACTGGTATCTCAGCCAGCAGGCCGGGCGCCTCGCCATGCTGCGGGGTGAGAGCCCGGCGCTGCCGCCGATCACCGTGCCGACCTGCATCCGCTGGCCGGACGGAGACCCGCTCTTCCCTTACGCCTGGACCGACCGGCTCCCGGAGTTCTTCGCCGACCTCGACCTCGCCCCGATGCCGGGCTGCGGCCACTTCCCCCACCGCGAGCGGCCGGACGCGGCGGCGGCGGCGATCGCGGGGTTCTTCGGGCGGGTGATGGCGTAGCGCGGCGCCCGGCGCGATCGCAGGGAATCTGCGTGACAGGTTCCCGCACTGTTCCCGCACCGGTTTCGCCACCCGCTTGGCAGCGCGGCAAGGCCCAGGCTACCTCGTCCCCGGGGCGCCCGCCCCGGAACCCGTTCCGGCGGCCGGCCCCCGTGAGGCATCGCGCGAAGACGATGCCCGTGAGGGAGGAAACCATGCGTGAGACAGTGGCGCGCGGCCTCGCGGCCGGCCTCGTCGGGCTCGGCCTCGCGGCCGGATGGGCCGGGCCGGCCGCCGCGTTCCAGCCGCCGCAAGGCGTCGAGGCCGCGCAGGCGGGGTTCGACGCCGCGCGGCTCGAGGCGATCGCCGCCTTCGTGCAGCGGGACGTCGCGGCGGGCAAGATCCCCGGCATGGTGCTGCTCGTGATGCGCGACGGCCGCCCCGTGCTCGCCCGAGCCTTCGGCGAGCAGACGCCCGGCACCCCGATGCGCACGGACAGCCTGCACCGCATCGCCTCGACCACGAAGCTGTTCGTGACCACGGCCGCCATGCGCCTCTACGAGCAGGGCCGCTTCAAGCTCTCGGACCCGGTCGCGACCCACCTGCCCGAACTCGGCGCGCTGAAGGTCTACGCGGGGCACGAGAGCGCCACGGAGGGCGATGTTCCGCCGCCCGTGGCGCCCCAGCGCGCGCCCACGATCCACGACCTGATGCGCCACACCGCCGGGTTCACCTACTGGTGGATCGGCCCGGCCAACCCCGTGCGGCGCGACCAGCGCGAGCAGGATCTCGAAGGGCTCTACGGGCTCACCGGCGACGAGATGCTGGGCAAGCTCGCGCAGCAGCCCCTGCTCTACCAGCCCGGCTCGACCTTCGAGTACTCGATCGCCACCGACGTCCTCGGCCACCTCTTGGAGCGGATCGAGGGCAAGCCGCTCGACCGGATCCTCACCGAGCAGGTCCTGAAGCCGCTCGGGCTCGAGGACACCGTCTGGCAGGTGGACGAGGCCCGCGCGGCCCGCCTCGCCGAGCCCTCGCAGCAGACCCTGGCGAAGGACCCGCTGGCCTGGGTCTACGGCTGGCTCGACCTGCGCAAGGCTCCGAAGCGCTTCTCGGGCGGCGCCGGCCTCGCCTCGACGGCGGGCGATGTCGGGCGGCTCCTCCAGATGCTCGCCAACGGCGGCGCGATCGACGGCGTGCGGCTTCTGGCCCCCCAGACCGTGCGCCTGATGCTGCACAGCGACCACCTCGGCGGGATCAAGGGGCCGCGCAACAACGTCGATCCGGGCTACGGCTGGAGCCTCGCGAACCCGGTCCGCCTCGGCGCGGGCCCCCACGCCACGCCGGGCGCGGCCGGCGACGTCTACTGGGGCGGCATCACCGGCCCGCGCTACATGATTGACCCGGCCGAGCGCCTCGTGGTGGTGGCGATGTTCCAGGCGCCGAGCCTGCGCGGGCACTACTACGCGGTCCTGCGGCAGATGGTGTACGGCGCGATGACGAAGTGAGGGCGCGGGAGCGGCGGCTCAGGCGGCCCGCCCGCGCCCTCACTTCGTCATCGCGCCGTAC
>NZ_LSIX01000509.1:0-602 GCF_001556475.1 Methylobacterium sp. CCH5-D2
GCCCGTGAGCCAGATCGCGAGGCCCGCCAGCACGACGCCGGCCGAGACCGCGGCGTCGGCCGCCATGTGCAGGAAGGCGCCGCGGATGTTGATGTCGCCCTTCGCGCCCGCCGCGAAGAGCCAGGCGGTGAAGCCGTTGATCAGGATGCCGATGCCCGCCACCACCATCACGGTCACGCCGGCCACGGGCTCGGGATGGACGAGGCGCCAAGCCGCCTCCCAGAGGATGGCCCCGACCGCGACCAGCAGGAACACCCCGTTGAACAGGGCGGCCAGGATCGAGGAGCCGCGCAGGCCGTAGGTGAAGCGCGCGCTCGGGCGCCGCCGCACCAGCACCGAGGCCGTCCAGGCGACCGCGAGGCCGAGCACGTCCGAGAGGTTGTGGCCGGCATCGGCCACGAGCGACATGGAATTGCTGGCCCAGCCGTAGCCGGCCTCGATCAGCACGAAGGCGGTGTTCAGCCCGATGCCGAGCGCGAAGGCGGTGCCGAAGCTCGCCGGGGCGTGGACGTGTCCATGCCCATGCCCATGCCCATGCCCCTGCCCTGCGCCGCCGTGGCTGTGCCCATGCCCGTGTCCATGACCATGGCTGTGCCGGCGGG
>NZ_LSIX01000510.1:0-15380 GCF_001556475.1 Methylobacterium sp. CCH5-D2
CTCCTTCACGTCGGGCAGGTCGATCGGCACGGTGAGCGCGGCCACATCCGGCTCGCCCAAGATGCCGCGGAAGCGCTTGCGGCCCTCGAGCGGGCGGGCGAGCTCCACCTTGGCCTCGTGGCCCGCCCAGCGCGCGAAATCCGAGACCCGCACCAGCGGCCGGTCGATGCCGGGCGAGGAGATCTCGAGGTTGTAGGCGCCGCCGACCGGATCATCGAGGTCGA
The DNA here is from genome assembly GCF_001556475.1 of Methylobacterium sp. CCH5-D2. Classification (NCBI taxonomy): domain Bacteria; kingdom Pseudomonadati; phylum Pseudomonadota; class Alphaproteobacteria; order Hyphomicrobiales; family Methylobacteriaceae; genus Methylobacterium; species Methylobacterium sp. CCH5-D2. Next base: position 225 of record NZ_LSIX01000510.1, read on the forward strand.
GGAGCGGCGAGATCGTGCGGCTCACCGCCTCGCAATCCTCGATCGCGCAGAGCCCGTCCGGCCGCTCGACCATGATCTGCACCGTGGCGTTGCCGCCCGTGGTGACCTTCACCCGCACGATCCGATAGCCCAGCCCCTCGACCGCGCCTTCGATCACCTGGACGACGCGCGCGGCGGCGCCGCTTTCCGTGACGAGCCGCTTCTCGGAAACCGGGGTCTCGGGGGTCTGGGTCTCGGGGGCTTGCGCCATGCTGGTCTCGCGATTCCGGGCACCCACGGGGCGCGCGATCGGCAGGCGGGATGCGGCAATAAAAAAGAGCGGGCCCCGGGGGACCCACTCCGAACCGCAGCCTCTCAGCTGCCATCAGAACTGTTAGGGCGTAGATAACTCCGGACCGGGGCAAGTTCAAGTTCCCGAGACGACGATCTCCCCGCTCTCGCCCAGCCGATCGGGCTACCTCGCGCGCTCCCGCAGCGAATCAGGAGCCTGCATGTCCTACGATGCGCGTACCGTACCGGATCCCGGCCAGCGGCACCCGCTGGCGGACCATCCGCGGGTCACCTTCATCCGCGACCTCGACCTGCCACCGAACGTCGAGGTCGGCGACTACACCTACTACGACGATCCTGCTGGGCCTCGCGCCTTCCTCGACAACATCCTGTATCACTTCGCCTTCCTGGGCGATCGCCTCGTGATCGGGCGCTTCTGCGCGATCGCGGCCGGCACACGCTTCCTGATGAACGGCGGCAATCACAGGCTGGACGCGCCCTCGACCTACCCGTTTCCGATCTTCGGCAACGCCTGGGCGGCGTACGGCCCGGAAGCGTTCCCGAACCGCGGCGACACGGTCGTCGGCAACGACGTCTGGCTCGGCTACGAATCCACTGTCCTGCCGGGCGTGACGATCGGCGACGGCGCGGTCGTCGCGGCGAAGTCCGTGGTGAGCGCCGACGTGCCGCCCTACGCGATCGTGGCCGGCAACCCGGCCCGCCTCGTGCGGATGTGCTTCTCGGAGGCCGACATCGCCCGCCTCCTGCGTATCGCGTGGTGGGACTGGGACGCCGACCGGATCACGGCCCATCTCGGCCCATCTCGGCGCGATCGGCGACGGCGACGTCGATGCGTTGGAGGCCGCCGCCTCAGCGTGAGGCGGCGTAGGGCACGGCCGGCGGCTTCAGGGGCGGCGCGTGCTCGACGCGGAGTAGAGCCACGACCCAAAGGGCCAGCAGGCAGAGGAGGCAAACCTCGCGACGGCGAAGGCGCGGCGGTTCCGGAACGAGCATGGCGGGCATCCTGTGAGGAGCCCCCCTGTGCCGCAGCGACGCTTCCGCACTGTGTGGGAAAATTACCCACACCATTCGCATCCGAGATGAGGTTTGCATCCCCTGCTCACTGGCCGCTCAGCCCAGCCCTTCCTCGATGGGAAACGGTGTGGGCTCCCACCAGCGCTCGACCCCGTGAATCCGCGCCGCCTCGGCCTCCCAGCGGTGGAGGATGGCCGCAAGCGCTGCGCGGTCGCCGGTCCGCAGCGGTTCGACGATCTCAAGGATGCGGCGGCGTGTTTTCCGGTAGGAAACGCACAGACTTGCCTTCTCCCAAGCCTCAATGGCTGCCCGCTTCCTCTGGCCAGGCTTCGGATAGACGATCTGGTCCGGCGGCTCGTAGTCGCCGTGGCTGTCCGTCTCGTACCACCTCCAGATCTGGGCGAGGAACGTGCGCGCCTCGTCGCGCGCGCCGGACGCGAGAGCGATCGCGACCTGTTGCTCGGCATGTACGCGACCGCCAGGAATAATGAACTTACGGAAAAAGGGCAGATAGGCGCGGTGGTCCTCTGCGAGTGGGCGAAGCAGGGGTAGAACCTGCTCCTCGACCGCGCATGTGAAGATGCGGTCGATGTCGGGAACCCTCCAATCCCATCTACCGACCGTACTCCCCCAAGCAGCCAATTGCGGGAATTCCGGCCGAAGCTCGTATTGCGGCTGAAGAAAATATTCCCGGGTGAACGGAGCCGGAAGAGGCTTGCGCGAAAACGATTCAACAAAGCTTCCGAAAGGATCTTCTATTGCCGATCCGTCCCAGTAGAGGGTTGTCAGACTCATATTTGAGTCGAATATATTCGGATCCAAACACCGTTTCACCCATATTTTGGCAGCGAAGTGCCGAATCGGCCTGATCCATATTACGCCCGGCTCGACTTGGATGAGATCTGGATTACGCGCCAGCAGGCTTCGAAACAGCCACTTTATCTGCTTCGCGTTTGTCACGTACGCGGCCTCATTTGAATGACGACAATCCGTTGCGTTCCTGGGAAGTGCTTCTTGGCAGCCGCCGCGTAGCGCAACGCGTTCGACCATGCGAGGCCACGCGCTCCCGTCTTATGATCATAGATGGAGGTGACCGTTGGCCTAGCTTGGTGGTAGATGTCGAGCCGACTTGTGCCGGCTTTGTTGACATGAGTTGGGAACCCTTCTTTGTCGATCAGAAATTCAGACTTGAGGCGAGAATTTTTTTGGTCTCGCACCCAAAAGTGCATCCGAGAATGAACCTAGTTACCGATCTGGCTGGGAGTCCGGAACGGATTCTCTTGCCGAACGGCCGTGTTGACCGCATCAAGCTGTGTTTGAATCGCGCCGGTCTTTGGGCAGGCGGCGTCGAGCGCCGGCTGGTCGAGCGGACCGACCCAGATCGCCGGCTTATTCCGGAAGTCCTCCGCTCCGCGGAATTCGTGCGCCGTCGCGCCCAGGACAGTCCCATAGCCGCCGCGCCTCGCTGAGAGGAACGCGAAGAGCGTGCCGGCGAGTTCCAGCGTGCGCAGGACCTGCGCGGCCACCACCGCGGCCGGAACAGCCGGAAGGAGGGCCGGCTGGATCGTCGCGTCCGGCTTTAGGCCGTTCGCCGTGAAGGTGCTGCGCCCCAGGATCTCGCCGGAGACGCCGTCGCGGATGGTCTGCGTCGCGCCCAGCGTCTCGAAGATCCGGCTCTCGCCGTCCGGCGCGGTGACCGCGTGCTGCTCGTCGAAGTCGCGCCGGCCCGCGCGGATGCGGATCGAGAGGATGCGGGTCCCGTCCTCGAGCCGGGTCTCCTCTCGGCTCTGCGCGTGCTCGGCCTCGGGCATCTGCGCCCATTGCGGCGTGACCAGCCGCAGCACCTCGGGATCGACGGCGCCACCGCCGCCGCCGACGACCCACTGCCCACCGTCCGATTGCCCGGCCGGGGCGCGCGGCTGGTCGGACCAGCCCTTCCGCCACAGGGCGTGCTCCAGGCGGAGCAGCTTCGTGTCGAGGGAGAGCTCGGCCAGGATACCCCTCAGCTGCCGGATCTCGTCACCGACCGGTTCCCGTCTCGTCACGGCACCGACCCGAATCGCCCTCGATTAGGATCAAATACCAGAACAAATCGGGAATATACAGTTATTACTCCTATCGCCGGCGAAACGAAAAACGCTGCCCCGCGAGCGGGACGACGTCGGACGGATCGATCGGGATCCGGCGCGGTGCCGGATCCCGGTGTCTCAAGCGGCCTGCCGGGCCTTGTTCAGGAGCTTGCGGTTGATCAGCACCTCGGCGATCTGCACGGCGTTCAGCGCCGCGCCCTTGCGGAGGTTGTCCGAGACGCACCAGAAGTTCAGGCCGTTCTCGATCGTGGCGTCCTCGCGGATGCGGGAGATGTAGGTCGCGTCCTCGCCGGCCGCCTCGTGGGGCGTGACGTAGCCGCCGTTCTCGCGCTTATCGACCACGAGCACGCCCGGGGCCGCGCGCAGGATCTCGGTGGCCTGCTCGGGTGTGATCGGGCGCTCGAACTCAACGTTCACCGATTCCGCGTGCCCGATGAAGACCGGCACGCGCACGGCGGTAGCCGTGAGCTTGATCTTCGGGTCGAGCATCTTCTTGGTCTCGGCGACCATCTTCCACTCTTCCTTCGTGTAGCCATCCTCCATGAACACGTCGATGTGGGGGATGACGTTGAAGGCGATGCGCTTGGTGAACTTGGTGTTCGTCACCTCGCCGGCCGTGAAGACGGCGCGGGTCTGGTTGAACAGCTCGTCCATCGCCTCCTTGCCGGCGCCGGAGACCGACTGGTAGGTCGAGACCACCACGCGCCTGATGCCGGCCGCCTCGTGCAGGGGCTTCAGCGCCACGACGAGCTGGGCCGTCGAGCAGTTCGGGTTGGCGATGATGTTGCGCTTGGTGAAACCCGCGACGGCGTCGGCGTTCACCTCGGGCACGATCAGCGGCACGTCGGCGTCGTAGCGGAAGGCCGACGAGTTATCGATGACCACGCAGCCGGCCTGCCCGATGCGCGGGCTCCACTCCTTCGAGGTCTCGCCGCCGGCCGACATCAGACAGATGTCGGTATCGGAGAAGTCGTGGGTGTCCAGCGCTTTGACCTTCAGGATCTTGTCGCCGAAGGAAACCTCCTGGCCCTGGCTGCGCCGCGAGGCCAGCGCCACGACCTCGTCGGCGGGGAAAGCCCGCTCGGCCAAGATATCCAGGATCTCGCGGCCCACGTTGCCCGTGGCGCCCACGACGGCGACCTTGTAGCCCATTGTCCACTCCGCTTGTCCCGAACGACCCGGCCGCCGCATCCATCGCGGGCCCCGGTCTCCTCGCGCCCGCGTCCTGCGCGGGCCGACCGGCCGGTTCGCTTGCCCCAATACGGGCATGGCCGCGCGCGCCCGGCCCGACAGGCAGGTGGGTGCGGCAGCCGGGGTGAGCAAGACGCCGACCCCGCGCGCCTGTCAAGCGGCAGAGCAGGGCGGCGGCTCACAGGCGCAACCATCGATTCACCCTGCGCGCGGGAACACGGTGACGGGCGCGCTGCCGGAAAGGTCTTGGTGCCGGGTGGAGACCGAGGATCGGGGCGCGGCGGACGCTGATCCGCCGAGGCGAGCCCCCGGCCCCCCTTGCGCACGATGCCGTTCGACCGGACCGAAGACGCTGACGAGCCCCCGGCGCGACTGCCGCTGCTCGGCCTGACCGCGAAGCTCGCCGTCGCCCTTGCCACGGTGGCGCTGCTCGCGCTGCTCGCGCGCGGCCGAGTCGAGACGCCGTCCGCGCCATCCGAACCTGCGCTGGCCGACGCATTCTTCGTGCCGTCGGCCCTCGCGGCGCCGGCCAAGCCCGCGGCGCCTGCCCTGCCGGGCCGGCTCGGGATCGACGAGCCGGAAGCGATCGATCCGGTCCGGCTGGAGCCGGCGCGGGTCAACCCAGTCACGGGTCTGCGGGAGGAGACGCTGGCCCGGGGCGATTTCGACGCGATCGAATCGAGCGCGCTGCGCCTGACGCTCGCCCGGGAGGCCGGCTCGGAGAGGCCGGGCCTCTTCGTGACCCTGGTCAGGCGCGGGGCGGACGGACCCGGCATCGCGGTGGTCCGCACCGGCGCTCGGGGCAGGATCGACACCAAGTTCGGGCCAGTCGAGACCCTGGAGGCGACGCTGGCTGGCGGGGCGCGGCGGGTCTGCACCGGCTTCGCGACGCTCGAGGTCGCGCCGCCGCGCATCGACGGCTGGCTCTGCGCGCCGCTGGCACAGCCTCCGGAGCCGCGCGCAATCGCCTGCATCCTCGACGCCCTGACCCTGGAGGGTGCGGAAGGTCCGTCCGCGGCGCGCTTCCGCGCCGCCGAGGCGCGCCGCGACCCGGGTTGCCGGCCGGCCCAGCCCAGCGCTGCCGCGGACCCGCCCGCGGGTCGGACCGGCTCGATCCGTAGCCGCCGTGCCGCTGCCGGACGAGGCTGAGGCGCGGCGCAAAAAAAATGAGGCGAATCTGCGGCAGAACCGTGCTAGCTCGGCCATTGGGGTGGAACAACGGCAACGCTCGGACGTCTACTCACCAAGAAGACGCGGCGGATTTTTAACACTGTCCTGCCACGATCACCCCCGTTTTCAACAAGGTGCGACATGCGCTCGATCAAGATCGCCCTGCTGGGCGCCCTCGCCGTCGCCGGCCCCGGGCTCGGCACCACGGCTCCGGCTCAGGCCCAGGACGGCTACGCCCCCGGCGTCGGCTACTACCGGGTCAGCCGCCCGCTGCCGATCCGTATCCGCCCGCGCAGCTGGCTCGACGCCGGCAACGTGGTCGAGCCCGGCAACGGCTCTGTCTCGAACCCGGCCACAAACCCGGTTCTGATCGCCCAGTCGAACTCCCTGAACCCGGTCTACGGCCGCAACGACCGCTTCGGCTTCGGCATCCTGCCCGACCCGATCACCAACGGTCCGTTCATCGGCGCCCGGAACAGCTCGATCCGCAACGTCGATCTCTCGGCCTTCGACGCCATCGACCCGACCTCGTACGTGTCGCGCTACGGCAACCCGTACTGAGTCGCTCCAGTTCGTTTCATGCGAAGGGGCGCGCGGCGAGAGCCGCGCGCCCCTCTCGTTCCGGGATGTGCGGAAGGCCCTTGGGCCTTCCGGCGGGGCTCGGGGCGCGGAGCCCCGAGAGGTCAGGCCGCCCGCGCCCGGACAGCCGCGGCGATCGCCTCCGCCATGGCCTTCGTCCCGATCGCCTGAGCGCCCCCGGTAGCGATGTCGGCGGTGCGGGTGCCGGCGGCCAGCGTGTCGGTGATGGCACCGTCGAGGAGGTCGGCGGCCTCTCCGAGACCGAACGAGTAGCGCAGGCACATGGCGAGAGAGCCGATCATGGCGATCGGGTTCGCCTTGTCGGCGCCCGCGATGTCGGGGGCCGAGCCGTGCACGGGCTCGTAGAGGGCGCGGCGGAGCCCGCCTTCCTCGGCGGCGCCGAGGGAGGCCGAGGGCAGCATGCCGAGCGAGCCGGTGAGCATCGCGGCGACGTCCGAGAGCACGTCGCCGAAGAGGTTGTCGGTCACCAGCACGTCGAACTGCTTGGGGCGCCGCACGAGTTGCATGGCGCAATTGTCGGCGAGCACGTGCTCCAGCGCGACATCCGAGTAGTGCTGCGCGTGGACCGCGGTGACGACCTCCTTCCAGAGAACGCCCGACTTCATCACGTTGTGCTTCTCCGCCGAGGCGACCCGGCCCGAGCGCTTGCGGGCGAGGTCGAAGGCGACGTGGGCGATCCGCTCGATCTCGCCCGTGGTGTAGACCTGAGTGTCCACCGCCCGCTTCGTGCCGTCGTCGAGGACCGTGATCTCCTTCGGCTCGCCGAAATAGACGCCGCCGGTGAGCTCGCGCACGATCATGATGTCGAGGCCCTCGACGAGCTCCCGCTTGAGCGCCGAGGCGTCGGCCAGCGCCGGGTAGCAGATCGCCGGGCGCAGGTTCGCGAACAGGCCCAGATCCTTGCGCAGCCGCAGCAGCCCGGCCTCGGGGCGGATCTCGTAGGCGACGCCGTTCCATTTCGGCCCGCCGACGGCGCCGAGCAGGATCGCGTCGGCGCTCCTTGCCCGCGCCAGGGTCTCGTCGGCGAGCGGCTTGCCATGCCGGTCGATTGCCGCGCCGCCCACGAGATCGGTCTCGGTCTCGAAGCTGGCGATGCCGGTCTCGCGGAGCGCCGCGAGCACGGTCTCGACGCCGGCCATCACCTCGGGGCCGATCCCGTCGCCGGGGAGGAGCAGGAGGTTGTAGCTGGCCATGGCGTGATCTCGTCCGGGTTGAGATAGGGTCAGGCGGGCTCTATCGAGCCGGCGCGCCGCTTGGCAAGGTTCCTCGCGCCATGGCCGCCGTTGCGTTCCGCCGCCGTCCGGTGTAAGCGCGCTCCGCGCCCAACAGACACCCTTGGAGGCACGGGCGCGCTGGGGAACGGTCGGGCCGTCCGCTTCGGGCGGCCTTTGTCGTTTTCCGGGCCATCAATCGTAAAGGATCACGCCATGAGCGCAGTGAAGTCGCTTGAGGCCGTGGCACGCGACCGGGCCGGCAAGGGGGCCGCCCGGGCCGTTCGTCGCCAGGGCCAGATTCCCGCCGTCATCTACGGCGCCGGCCAGCCGCCGCAGTCGATCGCCGTCGACCTCATCCGCACCCGCACCCTGATCTACGCCGGCGGCTTCAAGACCACGGTGTTCGAGATCAGCATCGGCGGCAAGAAGGTCCGCGCGATCCCGCGCGACTTCCAGCTCGACCCGGTGACCAGCGTCCCGCTGCACGTCGACTTCCTGCGCGTCGTCCAGGGCCAAACCGTCGTGGTCGACGTGCCGGTGCACTTCGTCAACGAGGAGGCGGCCCCCGGCATCAAGCAGCGCGGCGGCACCCTCAACATCTCGCTCCACACCGTCTCGCTCGACGTGGCGCCCGACCAGATTCCGGACGCGATCGAGGTCGATCTCACCGGCCGCGAGATCGGTGACGTGATCCACGCCGCCGACCTGAAGATCCCGGCCGGCACCTACACGGGCGAGGGCACGGATCCGGTCGCCAACATCGTGCCGCCGACCGTGCTCGGCGCCGAGGTCGAGGCCGAGGAGGCCGCGATCGCCGAGGCGCAGTCCGCCGAGGCCGCCGAGGAGAAGGCCGAGTCCGAGGCCGAGGCCTCCGACGAGACCAAGACCGAGGAGTGATCGGGAGGGGGCGCGCACCGCGCGTCCCGTCTCCGCTTCCCGATGCCCCGGCCCCGCGGCCGGGGCATTTTCATGTCGCGAGGGACCCATGCGGCTCATCGTCGGCCTCGGAAATCCGGGCCCGCGCTACGCGCGCAACCGCCACAACATCGGCTTTCTCGCCATCGACGAGATCGCCCGCGTGCATCGGGCGAGCCCGTTCCGCCGCCGCTTCCAGGGGGAGGCCGCCGAGGTGGTGCTGGGCACCGAGCGCGCCATCCTGCTGAAGCCCCAGACCTTCATGAACGAGTCCGGCCGCGCGGTCTCGGAGGCGCAGCGCTTCTACAAGATCGCGCTCGCCGACGTGATCGTGCTGCACGACGAGCTCGACCTCGCCCCCGCCAAGCTCCGGGTGAAGCAGGGCGGCGGCAATGCCGGACATAACGGCCTGCGCTCGATCACCGCGCAATGCGGCAACGACTATCGTCGCGTGCGGCTCGGCATCGGGCATCCGGGCGACAAGGCGCAGGTGCATGCCTACGTGCTGAACGATTTCGGCAAGGCCGAGGAGCCCTGGGTCGAGGACCTCTGCCGGGCGGTGGCCGACCACGCCCCGCTGCTCGCGGCGGGCGAGGATGCGAGCTTCCAGAACAAGGTCCACCTCGCCATGGCGGGCCGCGGCTGGGACGACGTGAAGCCGGTGGCCCGGGGCGGTCCGCCGAAGAATTGACACGAAAACACGAGGACACGATATCGAAGGCGGCCCGGAGGTGGCGATGAAGAACGTGACCGTGACCATGAGCGAGGCGCTGCTGCAGCGGGCGCGGGTCGCGGCCGCGCGCGACGGGAAGAGCCTGTCGAAGTTCGTCGCCGAGGCGGTGGAGCAGCGGGTCGGCCGGCCGATGACGCAGCGCGAGGCGCTCGACATCTTCCTGGCGGGACCGCCCCTCCACGTGCTGGACGAGAACGGGAAGGTCCCGACGACGGCGCAGCTCTACGATGACGACTGAGCTGGTCTTCGTCGATACGAACGTTCTTCTCTACGCTCGCGACGATCGTTACCCCGATAAGCGCAGGGCTGCCGCGCACTGGCTCGCGACGCTCGCGCAACGCGATGCCCTGATCGTCAGCCCCCAGATCCTCGGCGAACTTCACACCGCCATCCTGCGGGGCAAAGTCGACGTGGACGACGGGGAGATGCAGCGCATGACCGCGGCGCTGCAACCCTTCTCCCACGGCGCCACCGACCTCGAACTCATCGCGCAGTCGTGGAAGATCCGGAAGGAGACCGCCTTCCGGTGGTGGGACTGCGTGATCCTCGCCGCCGCGATCCGGGCCGGATGCCGCTACCTCCTGTCGGAGGATTACCAGCACGGCACGACGGTCCGCGGCACCACCATCCTCAACCCCTTCACCGTCGGCCCCGAGGCCGTCATGACCGAGCATTAGGACTGAGCCATGGGCTTCAAATGCGGCATCGTCGGCCTGCCGAACGTCGGCAAGTCGACCCTCTTCAACGCGCTGACGCAGACCGCGGCGGCCCAGGCGGCGAACTACCCGTTCTGCACCATCGAGCCGAATGTCGGCGACGTGGCGGTGCCGGACCCGCGCCTCGACGCGCTGGCGAAGATCGCGGCCTCGAAGGAGATCATCCCGACCCGGCTGACCTTCGTGGACATCGCCGGGCTGGTCCGCGGCGCCTCGAAGGGGGAGGGGCTCGGCAACCAGTTCCTGGCCAACATCCGCGAGGTGGACGCGATCGCCCACGTGGTGCGCTGCTTCGAGGACGGCGACGTCACCCATGTCGAGGGCAAGGTCGATCCGATCGCCGACATCGAGACGATCGAGACCGAGCTGATGCTGGCCGACCTCGAGAGCCTGGAGAAGCGCGTCGTCGCCCTGGAGAAGAAGGCCCGGGGCGCCGACAAGGAGGCGCGTGAATTCCTCGACCTCGTCAACCGGGCGCTGCCGCTGCTGCGCGACGGAAAGCCCGCCCGCCTCGTCGAGCGCAAGGCGGAGGAGGAGTTCCTGTTCCGGCAGCTCGGCCTGATGACGGCCAAGCCGGTGCTCTACGTCTGCAACGTGGACGAGGGCGACGCCGACAAGGGCAACGCGCACTCGGACGCCGTCATCGCCCGCGCCAAGGCGGAGGGTGCGGTCGCCGTGGTGGTCTCGGCCAAGATCGAGAGCGAGATCGCCGTGATGCCGATGGCCGACCAGGCCGAGTTCCTGGAGGCGGTCGGGCTCAACGAGCCCGGTCTCAACCGGGTGATCCGGGCCGGCTACGATCTCCTCGGCCTGATCACCTACTTCACGGTCGGCCCGAAGGAGGCCCGCGCCTGGACGATCACCGACGGCACCCGCGCGCCCGCGGCGGCCGGGGTGATCCACTCCGATTTCGAGAAGGGCTTCATCCGGGCCGAGACGATCGCCTACGCCGACTACGTGTCGCTGAAGGGCGAGAGCGGCGCGCGCGATGCCGGCAAGCTGCGCCTGGAGGGCAAGGAGTACCGGGTGCAGGACGGCGACGTGCTGCACTTCCGCTTCGCGAACTGAGGCCGCGATGTCCGCTCCCTTCTACGAGGACTTCGAGCCCGGCGACCGCATCGTCAGCACGCCGCTCACGGTCGGCCGCGACGAGATCGTGGCCTTCGCACGGGAATTCGACCCGCAGCCCTTCCACCTCGACGAGGCGGCGGCGGAGGCGACCTTCGTCGGCAAGCTGATCGCCTCCGGCTGGCAGACCGCCGCGCTCGGCATGCGTCTCCTGCACGCCAGCGTGTTCCGCGGGGCCACCACGCTCGGCTCGCCGGGCATCGACGAACTGCGCTGGATGCTCCCCGTCGTGCCGGGCGACAGCCTCGTCCTGAAGACCACGGTCGAGGATTGCCGCGCCTCCACCTCGAAACCGGGCGTCGGCTTCGTGCGGTTCGCCGCGCGGCTCGAGAATGGGGCGGGCCGCATCGTGATGACCCAGGGCTTCTCGGTGATGTTCCAGCGCCGCGGGGCGGAGCCGCCGCCGCCCCGGCCAGTGACGCTTGCAGCACCGGAGCCGCCGCCGGAGCCGAATGACGCGGAGATCCTCGATTTCATCGGCCAGGCCGAGATCGGCCGCACGCGGGACCTCGGGCCCTACACCTTCACCGCGGAGGATATCGTGGCCTTCGCGCGGGCCTACGACCCCCAGGCCTTCCACCTGGATCCGGAGGCCGCGGCCCGCACGCATTTCGGCGGGCTCTGCGCCTCGGGCTGGCACACGGCAGCCGCCTACATGCGGCGCCTGACCACGACCCGGGCGCGCGACCACGCCTACACGGCCGCGCGCGGACCGGCCCCGATGCTGGGGCCCTCGCCGGGCTTCCGGAAGCTGCGCTGGCTGAAGCCCGTCTACGCGGGCGACACGATCCACTACCGCACCACGCTCACCGACCGCCGCGCCTCGGCCTCCCGGCCGGGCTGGGGGCTGGCCTTCGCGCGCAACACCGGCACCAACCAGCACGGCGAGGAGGTGTTTCGCTTCGACTCGAGCGTCTTCGCGCAGTGGGAGCCGTAGGGCGGGTTCCGGCTCCTCGCCTCGGATGCAGCAGACCCTCTCTCCCCACCTGCGGAGAGAGCGCTTCGGCGAGCTTGTCGTCGCTGGAGTGAGGAGGCAGCCGAGGGGGCTACCTTCCAGCGTCCTCAGGCTGCCCGGCGCCGCTCCGGGTAGAGCCCGAGCAGGCCCTCGGGCGAGGCCTCGCACACGCCCCGCTCCGTGACGATGCCGGTGACGAGGCGGGCGGGCGTCACGTCGAAGGCGGGGTTGGCCACGGGGCTGCCGGGCGAGACCACCTCGATCGTGGCGAAGCCGCCGTCCGCGAGACGCCCCGTCAAATGCGTGACCTCGCGCCCGTCGCGCTCCTCGATCGGGATCTCGGCGACACCGTCGCGGAGCGTCCAGTCGATCGTCGAGAAGGGCAGGGCGGCGTAGAACGGGACGCGGTTGTCGAAGGCCGCCAGCGCCTTCAGGTAGGTGCCGATCTTGTTGCAGACGTCGCCCGACGCCGTGGTGCGGTCCGAGCCGACGATGCAGACGTCGATGCCGCCGTGCTGCATCAGGTGGCCGCCCGCGTTGTCGGCGATCACCGTGTGGGGCACGCCGTGGCCGTTCAGCTCGAAGGCGGTGAGCGCCGCGCCCTGGTTCCGCGGCCGGGTCTCGTCCACGTAGACGTGGAGATCGACGCCGGCCTCGTGCGCCCAGTAGATCGGAGCGAGCGCGGTGCCCCAATCGACGGTCGCGAGCCAGCCCGCGTTGCAATGGGTCAGCACGTTGATGCGCCGGCCCTTGGCCTTGGCGAGGTCCGACAGCAGGCGCCCGCCGTGCTCGCCGATCGAGCGGCAGCTCTCCACATCCTCCTCGGCGATGCGGCCGGCCTCCGCGAAGGCCGCTGCGAAGCGCTCGGGAACGGGGAGGGGGCGGAGCTTGGCGGCGACGTGGTCGAGGGCCCAGCGCAGGTTGATCGCGGTGGGGCGGGTGGCGGCCAGGATCTCGACCGCGCGGGCAAGGCCCGCATCCGAGGAATCCTCCCTCAGGCCGAGCGCCAGCCCGTAGGCGGCTGTGACGCCGATCAGCGGGGCGCCACGCACGATCATGGTGCGGATCGCGACCGCCGCATCGTCGAGCGTGGAGAGCCGCTTCATCTCCAGCGCGAAGGGCAGGCGGGTCTGGTCGATGACCTCGACGCTGACGCCGTCCGCGTGCGGGACGATGGTGCGGTAGGGGCGGCCGTCGATCTTCATGCGAGCGATCTGCCACAACGGGGCGCGGATTGCACCACGGCGGTGCCCGCCCGCACCCTCCGGTTGAGCCTTCCTCAACCTTAGCCGCGCGTTAACGGGTCACCCGTAGCGTTCCGGTCACGTATCCCATCACGCGTCCGGTCCCGCATGCGCTCGCTTCGCCGCTCCGCGTCGCCCTACGACACCTTCGTCGATACGCTGCGCCCCTTCCTGGCGCGCCGTCTGACGGAGCTGGGCGGCCTCGTGCTGTTCACCGCCGCCGTGGCCCTCACCGTGGCGCTGGCGACGTGGTCGATCGACGACCCGAGCCTTAACCACGCCACCGACCACGCCGCCCACAACGTGCTCGGGCGCCCGGGCGCCGTGGTCTCCGACCTCGCCATGCAGATTCTCGGCCTCGGCTCGCTCGCCCTGGTGCTGCCGCCCGCGCTGTGGGGCATGCGGCTGATGCGCGAGCGCGACCTGCCGCGCGGGGGCCTGCGCATCGCGCTCTGGATCATCGGCTTCTGCGCGGCGAGCGCGGTCGCGAGCGCCCTGCCGCCCACCGCGCGCTGGCCGCTGCCGACGGGCCTCGGCGGCGTGGCCGGCGATTCGCTGCTCGGTCTCGGCCGGACGATCGTGGGTGCCATCGCGGGTCCGGCCGCCGCGCTCGTCGGCTTCGCCTACGCGGTCTTGGCGATCCTCTGCCTCACGGGTGCCTGTCGCGCCGGGCTCAACGACGCGGACGAATCCTACGACGCCTACGAGGCGGCGCCCCCGATGCGTCGGGCATCCGCCCACCGCTCGGAGGTTCGCGACGTCGCGGGTGAGCCGGGACTCGGCCTGGTCGGGCTCGGCGCACTGGCGCAGGCCGTGATGCGCGGCCGCGCGGCGCTCGGCGAGACGGTGGAGAACTGGCGTGCCCAGCGCTCCGGCAACCTCGCCTATGCGGGTGCCTCGCCGACGCTGGCGGCGCAGCGCGCCTTCGCGGACGAGGAGGCCCCCTGGGCCGACCACGCGCCTCCGCCCCAGGCCCAGCCGGCCGCTCGGCGCGAGCCGGTCTTCGACGAGGTGGAGGCGCCCCGTCCGCAGCAGCGCGGCCGCACGCCGCTCCCCGCCGCGGATCTGCCCGACACGGACGAGGACGACGTCGCCGCCGAGCCGGTGCGCTCGCGCGTCGCGCCTCCGGCCGCAGCCCCGGTCCCGGCCCGGCGCCAGCCCCTGCCGCCGCCGGTCCATCCGGACGATTACGAGCTGCCGGCGCTGGGTCTCCTGGCCGAGCCGCGCGGACCCTCGCCCGCGAGCCTTGTCTCGGCCGACGCGCTGGAGCAGAACGCGACGCTCCTGGAGGCCACGCTCGGCGATTTCGGGGTGCGCGGCGACATCCTGGCCGTGCGGCCGGGCCCGGTCGTCACGCTCTACGAGCTGGAGCCGGCGCCCGGCACCAAGTCGAGCCGGGTGATCTCGCTCGCCGACGACATCGCGCGCTCGATGTCGGCGGTCTCGGCCCGCGTCGCGGTGGTCCCCGGCCGCAACGCCATCGGCATCGAATTGCCGAACACGCGCCGCGAGACCGTGTTCCTGCGCGAACTCCTGGCCTCGGCCGACTTCGTGGAGACGAAGCACAAGCTGGCGCTGTGCTTAGGCAAGAACATCGGCGGCGAGCCGATCATCGCGGATCTCGCCCGCATGCCGCACCTGCTGGTGGCCGGCACGACCGGCTCGGGCAAGTCGGTGGCCATCAACACCATGATCCTGAGCCTGCTCTACCGGATGAAGCCGGAGGAGTGCCGCCTGATCATGGTCGATCCCAAGATGCTGGAACTCTCCGTCTACGACGGCATCCCGCACCTGCTCTCCCCCGTCGTCATCGACCCCAAGAAGGCGGTCATCGCCCTCAAATGGGCCGTGCGCGAGATGGAGGAGCGCTACAAGAAGATGTCCAAGATCGCGGT
>NZ_LSIX01000511.1:0-809 GCF_001556475.1 Methylobacterium sp. CCH5-D2
GCCCCGCCGACCCTCTGCCGCACCCTGCCCGGACGGAGCCCGGACGGGCGCGCTCTGATCCTGCTCGCCGTGATCGGACCGCTTCCGGCCCTGCGCACCGCGCCCGCGCCGAGCGACCGCCCGGCTGAACCGCTGGCCGAACCCCCGGCCGCCCCCGAAGGTCCGGCCGACCCGCGCGACGCGGATCGCGACCCCGCACCCGTCGCGCGGGCCGCCCCCGACCCCGATGTGCCGGCCGACCCCGCATCGGCTGCGCCGCGCCCGGGCGACCGGATCCTCTGGCGCAGCGACGCCGCGGGCGCGCTCACGCAGCTCTCCGGCGGCGGCGCGCTCGCCGGCCTCGTCGGCGCGTCCTGGGACGCTCTCGCCGCGTCGGGCCGGCTCGGCGAGGCGGGGTCCTTCCTCGACGCGCTGGCGCGGCGCCGGACCTTCCGCGGGCTCGGGGTGGTGCTCGTGCTCGACGGCGTCTCGGTCGCCGCAGACCTGTCGGGCGCGCCCCTCGGCCGGGCGGGGCAGGCCTTCCAGGGCTACGGCGGCTTCGGCATCGTGCGCGCCGTCGAGGCGCGGGAGGTCGGCCGCCCCGCTGAGACCGGCGTCGATGCGGCCCTGACCGGGACCTGCGCGCTTCCGGAGGCCGGATCCTCCGAGGCCGGAGGCGCGGCGGAGGCTCCGGATCCGGCCGATGCCCGCCCCGAATCCGCGCTCGCCGGGGCGCCCGCATCCCCCGCAACCGCGCCGCCGCAGGCCGCTCCCCTCGCCCCGCCCTACCCGCTGGCGCCGCCCTTCGGGCGCGGCCTGGGCGCGGATCC
>NZ_LSIX01000512.1:0-4389 GCF_001556475.1 Methylobacterium sp. CCH5-D2
GCCGAGATGGTGGTGGCGGCCCGCGCCGGCACGCCGCTCGCCGAGGTGCAGGCGCTGCTGGCCGCCCGCAACCAGATGCTGCCCTTCGAGCCGATGGACCACCGGGCGCTGCTGGGCTCGACCGGCAAGCCGAGCTTCGGGGCGGTGGCGGCGATCAACAATTCCGGGCCCCGCCGCATCAACGCGGGCGCGGCGCGCGACAGCCTGATCGGCGTGCGCTTCGTCAACGGGCGCGGCGAGGCGATCAAGTCCGGCGGGCGGGTGATGAAGAACGTCACCGGCCTCGACCTCGTGAAGCTGATGGCGGGCTCCTACGGCACGCTCGGCCTCCTCACCGAGGTCACCTTCAAGGTACTGCCGGTCCCCGAGCGCGTCGCGACGCTGGTCTTCCCCGGCCTCGACGACGCCCGCGCGGTCGAGGCGCTGGCCGCAGCCCTCGGCTCGCCCTTCGAGCTGACCGGCGCCGCCCACCTGCCGGCCGGGATCGAGGGCGGGCAGGCCCGCACGCTGATGCGCCTCGAAGGCTTCTCGGACGCGATCGATTACCGGCTCGGCGAATTGCGCCGCCTCCTGAAGCGCTTCGGCGCGCCGGAGGTGGTGGAGGCCGCCGACCTCTGGGCCCGGATCCGCGACGTCGCCCCCTTCGCGGGCACGGGCGCGGCCGTCTGGCGCCTCTCCACCGCGCCCACCCGCGGGCCGGCGCTCACCGCCCAGATCGCCCGGACGCTGCCGGCCCGCTGGTACTACGACTGGGGCGGCGGGCTCGTCTGGCTGGAGACCTCCGTCGAGGGCGATGCCGGCGCCGCCGCGATCCGCGCGGCGGTCCAGGCGCAGGGCGGTCACGCCACGCTGGTGCGGGCGCCCGACGCGGTGCGCGCCGCCGTGCCGGTGTTCGAGCCGCTCGCCGAGCCCCTGATGCGCGTGACACAGGGGATCAAGGCCGCCCACGACCCGGCCGGAATGTTCAACCCGGGCCGGATGTATCCGGGCGTCTGAAGGATTTGGCCGCCCCTGACGGGCGAGGCTGAGGAACAGGACCGTGCAAACCAGTTTCAATCCCGCCCAGCTGGCCGACCCGGCGATGGCGGCCTCGGAAAAGATCCTGCGCACCTGCGTGCATTGCGGCTTCTGCACCGCGACCTGCCCGACCTACCTGCTCCTGGGCGACGAGCTCGATTCCCCGCGCGGGCGGATCTACCTGATCAAGGACATGCTGGAGGGCGGCAAGGCGGCCTCGGCCGAGGTGGTCAAGCACGTCGACCGCTGCCTCTCCTGCCTCTCCTGCATGACGACCTGCCCATCGGGGGTGCACTACATGCACCTCGTCGATCATGCCCGCTCGCATATCGAGAAGACCTACCGGCGCCCGAGCGACGACCGCCTGATGCGGGCGCTGCTGGCCTTCGTGCTGCCGCACCGGGGACGATTCCGGCTGGCGCTGACCGCGGCCCGGCTCGGCCAGCCCTTCCGCGGCCTCGTGGCGCGCCTGCCCCGCGTCGGCAACCGGCTCGCCGCGATGCTCGACCTCGCCCCCGCCGCGCTGCCGCGCGCCAACCCGACCAACCGCGTCGGCAGCTTCCCGGCCCCGAGCACGGGCGCGCCCCGTCGCCGGGTGGCGATGCTGCGCGGCTGCGCCCAGAGCGTGCTGCGCCCGGACTTCAACGAGGCGGCGATCCGCCTGCTCAACCGCCACGGCGTCGAGGTGGTGCACGCCACCGAGGGCTGCTGCGGGGCGTTGACCCACCACATGGGCAAGGACCACGCCTCGCACGCCCAGGCGAAGCAGACGATCGACGCCTGGACCGCCGAGATCGAGCGCGGCGGCCTCGACGCGATCCTGGTCACGGCGTCCGGCTGCGGCACCACGATCAAGGATTACGGCTTCATGTTCCGGGACGACCCGGCCTACGCCGAGAAGGCGGCCCGGATCTCGGGCCTCGCCAAGGACGTCACCGAGTACGTGGCGGCCTTGGGCCTGATGGAGCCGGTGGTCGAGACCGACCTCGTGGTGGCCTACCACTCGGCCTGCTCGATGCAGCACGGCCAGGGCATCCGCACCGAGCCGAAGGCGCTCCTGAAGCGGGCGGGCTTCACCGTGAAGGACGTGCCCGAGGGCCACATCTGCTGCGGGTCGGCGGGCACCTACAACATCCTGCAGCCCGAGATCGCGGCCAAGCTGCGCGACCGCAAGGTCGCCAACATCGAGCGCACCCGCCCCGACCTCATCGCCACCGGCAACATCGGCTGCGCCACCCAGATCGGAAAGGGCACCGACATCCCGATCGTCCACACGGTCGAGCTGCTCGACTGGGCGACCGGCGGCCCGAAGCCCGCGGCGCTCGAGCGGGTGCGGCGCGAGACGCTGGTCGCGGCGGAGTAGCGGATAAGCCGTTCAGAGCAGCTGGTAGCTCACCGGGATCCAGCGGTAGCCCGTCCCTGCGCGGACCACGTAGCCGAGCGAGGGGAAGCTGGTGTGGTAGCCCGCCACCAGCAGCGCCTCGCGGGCGGCCATGTCGTAGATCCGCTCCCGCGTCCGAGCGCCCTCGGCCTTGTCCATGTCGAACAGGGCGTGCCAGCCGGGCCGGGCGAGCGAGACCACCTCGTGGTGGGCGCAATCGCCCCAGACCAGCAGGCGCTTGCCCCCGCTCTCGACATGGTAGGCGAGGTGGCCGGGCGTGTGGCCCGGCGCCGCCAGAGCGCGGATGCCCGGCACGATCTCGGCGCCGTCCGCGACGAGGCGGGCGCGCTCCACGTGCGGCAGGAGGTGGCTGCGGAAGACCTGCGCCGAGCGGTAGGCATTGTCCTCCGGTGGGCCCCCGAGCCGCTCCGGCGCCCGCCAGAAGTCGAACTCCGCCCCGCCGACGACCAGGGAGGCTCGGGGGAAGGCGGCTTGCCCCGCCTCCATCAGGCCGCCGATATGGTCGGTGTGGCAATGCGTCAGGACCACGTGGGTGATCGCATCCGGCTCGATGCCGACGGCGCGCAGCCGTGCCGCGAGCCGCCCGCCCGCGGGTCGCGGCACGAAGCCGACCGCGCCGTTGCCGGTGTCGAACAGTACGCGCTCTCGCCCCGTCTCGACGAGGACGGGCGTGAAGCCCGGCTGGAAGCGGTTCGGCGGCAGGCGGTTCTCGCGCATGAGTTCTTCGACCTCGGCGCGCGGGCGATCCTCCCCGACGATCGGCCAGGGCCCGTCGATCAGGCCGGCCGCGTCGAGGAGCATCGTCACCGTGAAGCCGCCGAGGGCGAACCGGTAGTGCGCCGCAGATTCGAGCCCGAGCGGAGGCGTCTCCGCGATGGCGCGGGTCGAAGCGCCCAGAAGCGCGAGGGGCGCGGCCGCCGCGAGGTGCCGCCGGGTCAGGTCCGTCATCGTCCGATATCCTCCCGCCGCGCGACCGGCTAGGATCGGGCCGCACCGCTCCGGGCGATGAGAGCGGAATCGGGAGGCGTGCGCTTGTACGAACCTGCTGCGCCCCCCGGGGCGGCACTCGGCCCGTTCTGGCATGTGGCGGGTGCCCACACCTTCTTCGCCGGGCCGCTGCGCTACAACGCGGCGCACCAGCACGGCGCGCCCGTCTATCTCGCCGGGCTCTACGGCCCCTTCCGCATCCGGGTGCAGGGCCAGGACTGGATCCGTTGCCGGACGGCCCTCGTTCCGGCGGGTCTCCTGCACGAACTCGACGTGGACGGCGCGCCGCTGGGCGTCCTCTACCTCGAGCCCGGCGCGACCGGCCCGGAGGCGCTCGTCCCGTTGCTCCGCGGAACGACGGAATCCGGCGGCGCCCTCCTGGGCACGGCCGGGGAGGTCGCTCCGCTGCGCGCCCTGTGGGAAGCGCGGGACGCCGCCCGCTGGGCCGGGGACGCGCTCAGCGATCTCACCGCCTTCTCCGGGCGGCGCGGCGCGAGGCCCCGCGATGCCCGCATCTTGCGCGTCGTCGCGAGCCTGACCCTGCGCCCCGATCCGGGCCGGTCGGCCGCGCAGCTCGCCCGCGCGGTCGGCCTCTCGGATTCGCGCCTGCAACACCTGTTCACGCGGGAGGTCGGCGTGCCCTTCCGGCGCTACCGGGCCTGGGCCCGGATGCGCCGGGCGATCGAGGCCGTGGTCGCGGGCGCGAACTTCACGGCGGCGGCGCACGCGGCGGGCTTTGCCGACCAAGCGCATTTCGCCCATGATTTCCGGCGGACCTTCGGAGCCCCGGCCTCCAACAGCCTGCTCGACCTAAGACGCTGAGGCGACGACGTGATGCGGCGAGCCGGCGTCCGGAGAGGATCGATGTCCACCACCGCGTTCCGTGTCGCGCACCGCCTCGCGCTCGTCCTTCCGGCGCTCTCCCTCGCGGCGGCGGTCGCCCCGTCGCCCGCGGCCGCTCAAGCGCCCGCGCCCGTGAAGAT